>DASXNS010000289.1:0-2773 GCA_036494865.1 Chthoniobacterales bacterium
GGCGGGATCTTCCGCGACGCCCAGCGCGGGAGCGAACATGCGGCTGTGCACCTGCGAATCTGCGAACTGCACTTCGCGCGTAAAGGCGAAAATCTGGGCTGGCGCTTCCTGCAACGCCCGCTCCCACACATCCATCCGAAAACGAATTCGTCTCATCGCCTCCAGGTTTCGCACCGGCACAAAAAGAAACGGAACGCCGCACGAGACCACTTCGACCGGCAGATTCGTCTCGCGAATGTCGCCCGCGTCGAGCGAAAGCATTTGCGCGACAGATTCCACATCTTCGATCCGCGGCCCGAACGCCGGCAACGGCTGTTGCATCTCGATGAAATCCGGCGCGCCGTTTTTCCACGCGATCGTCACCGGCACCGGCCCGACTCCTTCTTCAAACACGATCGTCTTCACCGCCGCCCCTTTTACCATTCCCGCCTGGGCCAGCACGAAGGCGGTGCCCACAGTCGGGTGACCGGCCATCGGCAGCTCGCTCGCCGGCGTAAAAATGCGAACACGATAATCGTTCGCGGCGTCCGCCGGCGGCAGGACGAACGTCGTCTCGGAAAGATTCAGTTCTTTCGCGATCGATTGCATCATCGCATCGCCGATACCGCGGCCATCGAGAAAAACTGCGAGCGGATTTCCGCCAAACGCGCGGTCAGTGAAAACGTCGAGCAGATGATAATGCAAATTCTTCATGGGTGAGAAACTCTTCGTCGGCCACCGCAAGCGTCAACAGAGGGTTGGTGTATCAGTTGCGATTAGAAGCGGTGTTGGCCCGCCAAATGATACCACCAACCAGAGAATGATTGAGCGGGGCGGCGCGATCTGGTATCGGTCGCGTTCCGCATCGCTCGAGATGAAGACAATTACCGTTCCGGAAAATCGCGAGATCGCTTTTCGTTCGCGCCTGGACATTCCCACGATCGATCAGGTGATGGTGGAAGAACGCGCAGCTGCGTTCGGCAAGCGCAGCATCAAAACCTCGGCGAAACTCGCCGGGTTGAAGCTGGCGATCTCGATGATGGATTTGACCACGCTGGAAGGAAAAGACACGGCGGGAAAAATCGCCTTCGTCTGCCGAAAAGCGATGCAGCCGATGGACCCGCGCTACGAAGTCCCGCCCTGCGCCGCGGTCTGCGTTTATTCAAATCTTGTCCGGGTCGCGAAGAAATTTTTGGGCCGCTCCGGCGTAAAAGTCGCCTCCGTCGCGACTGCTTTTCCCACTGGCCTCATGCCGCTGCGCCTCAAATTGCAGGAAGTCCGCAGCGCCGCGCGCGATGGCGCCGATGAAATCGACATGGTGATCAATCGCGGCGTTTTTCTCGCCGGCGAACACGGGCGCGTTTTCGATGAAATCGCGGCCACGAAGGAGGCGTGCGGCGCGGCGCATCTAAAAGTGATTCTCGAAACAGGCGAGCTCCAGACTTACGACAACGTCCGGCTCGCCAGCGAAATCGCGATGCGGGCCGGCGCCGATTTCATCAAGACTTCGACCGGCAAGATCAGTCCGGCCGCGACCATGCCCGTCACGCTGGTGATGCTGGAAGCGATCCGCGATTATTTTTTCGAAACAGGGATTCGGATCGGAATGAAACCGGCCGGCGGCATTCGCACCGCCAAGCAAGCGCTCGCCTATCTCGTGATGGTGAAGGAAACGCTCGGCGACGATTGGCTCACGCCGGATCTTTTCCGCTTCGGCGCCAGCACACTGGCCAACGATGTCCTCATGCAGATCGCGAAAGTCGTCGAAGGCAATTACCAGAGCGGCGATTATTTTTCGCTTCCGTAAAGCGACAGGATAACGACAACCGACAGATTGAGTTCGTCCGATTCATTTTTCATGAAGCGGATTTATTTTCTACTCGGAGTATTCGTTCCAGCACTGGTTCTTTTTTTCGCCTCACGTTTTTTCCTCGACCCCCGGGTGATGGCTCAAACGCATCGGGCAACGGCGCGCGCGACGCAAGATATCGAGGCTGTCGAAGGTCGCGCTCGGCGCGGCCCGGAAGACATGGCGCCGATTGCGCAAGATCCTAATCCCACCGCTTTTGCTCGATCGATTCCGGCCCTGGTCCCGCCGACGAAAACAACAACTGCTTTCCCGCAGTCGATGGTCAACGGTGAGTCCGCTAACGCGGCAGCCGTTAACGCCGGGCCGAACTGGGTCGCCATTGGGCCCGCGCCGATTCCGAACGGGCAGACCGATCCGGCGAATGCGAACGGAATTTCGCAGACGCAATCGCCGGTGAGCGGCCGCACCACGGCGATCGCGGTCGATCCGACGAATCCGAGCATTGCTTACGTCGGGACGGCGCAAGGCGGCGTGTATCGGACGCTGAATGGCGGCGCGAGTTGGACGCCCTTGCTCGATAACGCGCTCGCGCTCGCGGTCGGCTCGGTGAAGATCGATCCGAAAGATCGGACGAAAGTTTTGGTTGGGACGGGCGAGGGGAATTTTTCCGGCGACAGCTACGTGGGCGTGGGCGTTTACATGATCACGGGCGCCGATGGAGCGAACCCGGTCTTGCACGGCCCGTACAATCTCGACACAGCGGGCAAGGACGTGATGACGCAGCGTTGCGCGGTGGCGCTGGCGATCGATTCGAATAACGACAACAACGTTTTTGTCGGCACGGTGACCGGCATCACCGGTTTGTATGGAGTGTTGCCGAGTGTGCTGCCGCGGCGCGGCCTTTATCGCTCGACGAATTTCATGGGCGGCGCGCCGACGTTCAGCAAACTGGCGGTGCTCGGCGAAGATACGACGACGACCGCG
>DASXNS010000290.1:0-3960 GCA_036494865.1 Chthoniobacterales bacterium
GGAGCGCGAGATCTGGAATCGCGGGATGGAAATTGCGCTCGATTTTGCAATCAACTGCTCACCGGACCATCCCTACGTGAGAGAACATCCGGAGTGGTTTTACCAGCGGCCTGACGGCACGATTAAGTACGCGGAGAACCCGCCAAAAAAATACGAGGACATTTATCCGCTGAACTTTCGTTGCGCGAACTGGCGCGAGCTTTGGGAGGAAATGAAGAGCATCATTCTCTTCTGGGCCGAACGCGGGGTGCGCATTTTTCGGGTCGATAATCCGCACACCAAACCGGTCGCCTTCTGGGAATATTTGATTGGCGGAGTCCGCGCCCAATTTCCGGACGTGATCTTTCTTTCAGAAGCATTTACCAAACCGAAAATGATGAAGGCGCTGGCCAAGGCCGGCTTCACCCAGAGCTACACTTATTTCACGTGGCGAAACACGAAAGCGGAGCTCACGGAGTATTTCACCGAGCTGACCCAGACTGAGATGCGCGAATTTTTCCGGGGCAATCTTTTTACGAACACGCCCGACATCCTGCCGCTCCATTTGCAGGAGGGCGGCAGGGCGATGTTCATGATTCGCTCGGTCCTGGCCGCGACACTCTCGAGCGTTTACGGCATCTACAGCGGATTCGAGTTGTGCGAGAACGCGGCGCTACCGGGACGCGAGGAATATATCGACTCGGAAAAATATCAATGGAAGGAACGCGACTGGGACGAGCCGGGAAATATCAAGGCCTGGATCACGCGGGTGAACCAGATACGCAAGCAGAACCGCGCACTTCATTTCTACGATAACCTTCGCTTCTATCGCACCGAGAACGACGCGATTCTTTGCTACGCCAAAATGACGGCGGCGCGCGACGACATCATTCTGGTGGTGGTGAATCTCGATCCCGCGCGCACCCAGAATTCGTACGTTCATGTTCCCTTCACGGATTTCGGCGGGATGGACTCCGACAGTTATCAAGTGCACGATCTCCTGAACGATGCGCGCTACATCTGGGGCGGCAGTCGCAATTATGTGGAATTAAATCCGCGGGTGCAGCCGGCCCACATTTTCCGGGTGCGCCGCTGGCTTGCCGGAGAGAAATTTGTTTGAACGCAGCCGGGCGCGCGGCGGTCTTTGCCAGCTGATGCTGTCCGGCCGCAATTTGCATCTGCTCCCGGCGCTGCCTATCGTAATCCTACTTTCGGAATGAAAAATCTCTCCGCGCTGCTTGCGGGCGCATCGTCTTTTCTCGCGCAGACTCCGGCTCCGCAACTTCCCGATTTGGCCCACACCAGATCGATCCTCGACACCATGATCGCGGCCGGGCCGATCATGATTCCCCTTTTCATTCTCTCGGTTTTCTCGGTCATGCTCGTGTTTGTTTATCTTTTGAGTATCCGGCGCGGAGCCGTGGTCTCGACTGGTTTCATGGCAACAGCGGACGCTCTCTTGCGCAAACGCGATTATCTCGGCCTCCTCGCGGTTTCGAATCGTCATGGCGAAGCAATCGCGCGGGTCGTGCAAAAGATGCTCGATTTCGCCACAAAAAATCCAGGCGCCGATTTTCAACAGGTGCGCGAGATCGCGGAGACAGAAGGGACGCGGGTTGCTTCGAGTTTGAATAATCGCGTCATTTACCTCGCGGATATCGGGATGATCGCGCCAATGCTCGGATTGCTCGGCACCGTTTTCGGAATCATTCGCTCTTTCGGTGCGCTCAGCTCGGATCTCGGCACGGCGCGCTATGCGTTACTCTCGAGCGGCGTCAGCCAGGCGCTGGTGAACACCGCGGCCGGACTCGCCATCGGCATTCCAGCGATGATTTTCTACGCCTTTTTCCGCGGGCGCGTGCAACGAATAATTTCGGAGCTGGAATCCGCCGTCACTCACATCCTCGCGTTGCTTTCCCTGCATTACGATAAGCGCACGCCCGAGCGCATGCCGGTGTTGCTCGAGGATGAATTTTGAGGCGGGCAGGTTCTTCGGCACCGCGACTCGTGCCGGCTAAATTTTTGAGATGAACTTGCGAAAGCATGCCACCCCGCAGCATCCCGGCATTCAACTGGCGCCGCTCGTGGACGTCCTGCTTCTTCTTCTCATTTTTTTTCTCATGACTTGGAATGCGGCCCGGAATGAAAACGAACTGGATGTAAAAGTGCCGAAAGCTTCTTCGGCGAAAGAAAAAACTGCGCCGATCGGAGATGTGGTCGTGAACGTGAAAGCGGACGGCAATGTGGTGGTGAATCGTCGCACTCTGACTACCGCTGAGCTAACGGAGATGCTGAAGAACCTGGTGCAGCTTTATCCGGATCAGGCTGTCGTTATTCGCGGCGATGAAACGGGCGCTTACAAAAACGTTGTCGGGGTCTTGAATATCTGCAGCGAAGCCGGCGTGACTAACATCGCTTTCGCCACGGCAAAATGAACACGCGACGAGGCGCGGTTTGCCTCGCGCTCGCCGCGCTGATTTTTGCTGCTGTTTCACCATTAGCCGGACAACAACGCCCTGAAGTTCGCCGCGCTCAACCGGTGGAGGAACCGCCGGTCGCGCGCGCCGTTCCATTTGACGAAGGGACGCCGTCGCCTTCGCCACGGCCGCGCCGGAGCGCCTCGCCCTCTCCGGCTCCGTCCGCGGACGCGAACGACTCTGGCCCGGAATCGCCGCCGCCTGAAGCGGAAGCACCGGATCGGCGCCAGCTCGATTACGCAAACGCGCTCTTTTCCCGGAAGCTCTACGACCTGGCTGCGCCGGAATATGAAAAATATTTGAGCCAATATCCCGGCGTTCCGGGCCGGGCCAGCGCCTATTTTTATCTCGCCGAATGCAATCGCGCGCTCAATCGCGGCGGCGCGGCGCGAAGCAATTTTCAAAACGTGTTGGATAATTATCCGGAGAGCGAGTTCGCCGGACCTGCGTCTTATGGCGTGGCCGAAATTCTCTTCACCCAAAAAGATTATGCCGGCGCGTTGCCGCTTTTTCATCGGGCCGCCGCAAAATCGAAGGAACCCGCTCTCTCGCTTTCCGCGCGTTATTTCGAAGCGCGCTGCCTCGAGAATGTCGATCGCAAAGACGAAGCGCAGAATCTTTACCAACAGGTGGTGGAAGTGAAAAATCCGAACCCTTATCGAGATGATGCGCGTCTCGCTGCCGGATCGATCGCGCTCGCGCGCGGACGAAAGGCGGATGCGTTCCGGAATTACGAAGCGCTCGCGAACGAGACACAGAAGCCGGCTCTGAAAGCTGAAGCGACGGTTCGCGCCGGAATGGTGGCAGTGGATTTGCAGCAATCTGAGAAAGGAAAAGCTGACAAGGCGATGGCGGAGAAGGCGATGAATTTATTGCAGAAAGGTCGCACCTTGCCGGAAGCCGGGCGCTGGCGCGCAGTCGCGGAAGTTGGATTGCTTCGGTTGCGATATCAGTCCGGCCAGTACGAAAAAGTTTTGGCGGAATACAAACGCGGCCAGGAGCAAATTCCTGAAGAAGTGCGTGCGGAGATGATGTTGATCGTCGGGAACAGCCAGCGCCAGCTCGGTCACACCAAGGAAGCGGATGATGTTTACCATCAAATCATCGCCACTTATCCCGATCGCGAAGAAGCGAAGGATGCGCAGTACCAGCGCTTGATCAATCTCTACAACAACAGCGCGCCCTCACTTCTCGACGAGATCGACGAATATTTGAAATCGAATCCGGCGCCGGAACGGGCCGACCAGGCGAAGCTGCTGAAGGCGGAACATTTCTACAAGCAACAGAATTTCGCCGCCGCCGCGCCGATTTATGCCGAGCTGCGCGCATCGCATCTCTCGCCCAAACTGCGGGCCGAATCCGCCTACAAACTTGGCTGGTGTTTCGTCCAACTGAAAGACAACACCCAGATCCTCGACGCGTTTGGCTATTTCGTAAAAGCTTTCCCGGATAGCCCTCAGATGCCTTCCGCCCTCACCCAACGCGCGCTGGCTTATCAGGAAAG
>DASXNS010000291.1:0-6538 GCA_036494865.1 Chthoniobacterales bacterium
GACAGTTACCGCGCTCTGCGTCGCGATTCCGGCGATGTTCGGCTACAATTTTCTCGTTACCAGCATCCGCGGCATAATCGTCGAGATGGACAACTTCGCCGCTGAATTAGCCTCCGAGTTCGAGCACAAGTACGTCGATCATAACGCGCGCGAGCCGGAGTACCGCCGCTGAATTTTTCGAAGGAGCGAAACATGCGACGCTATTCCCAACGGCAGAGTCTTTCGACCCTTTCCGAGATCAACATCACGCCGCTGCTCGATCTCGCCTTTGTCCTCCTTATCATTTTTATGATCACGACGCCGCTCCTGGAAAACAGCGTGAACCTCATCATCCCCTCGAGCGGCGTGCCAAATGCGCCGGTCAATCCATCGGAAGTGCAGACGATTTCGATCGATCGACAGGAAACGATCAAGATCAACAATAAATCCGTAACGGCCGATGAGCTCGTGGCCCGCCTGATCGAATTGAAGCGCGCGGATCCTGAGGTTGCAGTCGTTATTCGCCCCGATCGCGAGCTGCCGGTGCAAAAATTGATCGCGTTGATGGACGCATTGCAGCGCGCGGCGATCAGCCGCGTCGGGATTGCGACCCGCGCCGAGACAAAATAAACGATGCCGCGCGACGCACGCTTTTGGCGCAACGTCATCATTATCGGAGTCGCTCACATCGCGCTGCTCATCACGCTCGGTCGTTGGAATCGCGAGGCCCGGAGCGCAAACGTCCCCAGCATTGTTTGGATGAATAGCGGAGCGGTTAGCGATCGCGCACCGTCCAGTAATACGCCTCCGGAAGAACCCGCCTCCACTCCGGAACCCGAAGCAACTCCTTCGCCCGAGAAGGAAGAAGTGGACGAGTCCCCGAAATCGGCCCCGGCAAAAAGCGAGATGGCACTTCCGACTCCGGAGCGAACTCCGAAACCAAAGGCGACGGCGGCGCCGAAAGTTTCTCCGAAGCCAACACCGAGAAAAATCGTTGCCGCCAAACCACTGAGACCTTTGCCGAAAAAGGAGACGAGGTCCGTCGAAAAACCAAAAACGAAAATCGCGGCTGTGGATTCCATTGCCAAGCGCGCGAGTGACGCTGAATCCGGCTCGACGGAATCCGCTGGGCGCGGGAGCGGCGCGAGCCGAGCAGCGGAATTTAGCTGGTACGCAAACATGCTTCACGACCGTTTCCATAGCGAGTGGGCGCAGCCAACGACAGTGGTTGCGGCCGGCGCGAAGATCTCCGCCCTGGTTAAAATTCGAATCGAGAAAGATGGCCGCGTCTCAAGCTTCACGATCGTGAAACCCTCCGGCAACGTCGTCGTGGATGAATCAGTCGCGTCCGTGGCGAAACGCGTGACTCATGTGGATCCGCTCCCGCAAGGTCTCGTCAGCGGCGATCACTACGAAGTGAAAATCAATTTCGAACTGAACCCTGAAAAATAATCAAAGGAGTGCGAGCGATTTTCCTTCGCGATGCTCTACCTGATCCATCGTGCATTGCCGCGGCGACTTGTCTGAACGCCATCGCAGAATCTTCGTGCCATGACGAAAACGTCCGCCGGTAAAATGATCGTACGCGACTTCCACGACCGTTTTCGGATCGACCGGTTCCCATTCGCCGCTTCGCTCCGTGCTCCAGCGGCTCGGACCTCCGGGAGCGTTGCCGGTAAATCCCGGTTTCTTTCTTAACGCTTCAAATTTCTTCGTCAGCGCGGGGCGTTCACTCGCTTTAAATGCCGAGGTAAATCCCACGTGATGAAGCAAGCCGGCGTCGTCATATAAACCGAACAGGAGCGAGCCCAGCACCCGCGAGCCGCTGGCGTAACGAAACCCGCCAATCACACAATCAACGCTCCGAATTTGCTTTGCCTTCACCATAGCGGTCCGCTCGCCGGACGCGTAGGGCGCGTCGATTTGTTTTGCGATCACGCCGTCGAGATTGCCGCCGGTTTGATCGAACCATTTCTTCGCGATGGTTAGTTCGCTAGTGGCGGGCGACAAACGAATCGCGCCTTTCTTTAAATTTACGCGAGAAAAATCCTCGAGCTTTTTCCGGCGATCCCGCAGCGGTAAATTGAGCAACGATTTGCCGGCAACATCGGCGAGAAGATCGAACACGATCAGGATCGCGGGGTGGGCGGCGGCGAGTTTTTGGACGCGGCTCGCGGCGGGATGCAAACGAAGTTGCAGCTCGTCGAATGAAAGAGCCTGGCCGATCGGAATGACCAGCTCACCATCGAGGACAAAGCGTTTCGCGCGGAGCTTGAGAATCTCCGCGACCACATCCGGGAAATAACGCGCCAGCGGCTGCCCTGCTTTTGATTGCAGAAAAACTTCATCGCCATCTCGAAAAGCGAGGCAACGAAACCCATCCCATTTCGGTTCGTATTGCCAATCCTCACCCACCGGAATTTCATCGACGGAACGCGCCTCCATCGGCGGGAGCGGCGGTTTGAGAGAGAGCGCCATAAGCTAAGCTAACATTTTCATTTCTTGTATCTTCGCGGCTCCAGCTTCGCCGGACGTTTTCCTTTCCGTGTCGCGCCGGCTACAGAAATGTAGGGCAGTTCGTTTCGATCGACCGCACAGCGAAGCAACAGGCCGCCGCGGCTCATATCTCCACGCCCGACGAAATCGGCGGGAAACCGGAGGCGTTCGCCAAGATGCTTCAAGAGAACATCGACATATTTTCCTGTAGCCACGCTTCCCAGCAGCACCACTTCGCACTCCGCCGTTAATTTTCGCGCGAGTTTTTTCACGTCGCGCTCGAGCGGTTTGCGGTAACGCGGATCGGCTTCGTCGATGTCCACCGTGCCGAACTCGCGAAGATCATCCAGCCCGATCGGCGCCGCCGCCGGCACCAGACCGCGATTGGGAGTGATGACGAGCACGCCCGACATTCTGGGCGCCGGCTGCGCGAAGACATTTGCGTAGGCGAGTTTCCCGCGAAAATAAAGACCGCTCAAGAAAGCGAATACTTCCCCGAGAGTCGGCCGATTGGCGCTGCGGAGACGGCGGGCGAGCTCAAACTGCGCCCGCTCGTTCATGATCATCCGGGCGCGCTCGCCGCCGGCATAAGCTGGCGAGAGAAGAAAAATCCGGCTCACTCGTTAGGCCGAATTGGCCGTTTGCGCCCGATTCCGATTTGCCTGCAGTTCGGACAAATGTCGTTCCGACCATCGGCAGAGCGCGTGGAGCGGATCGATCAGGGTGCGACCGAGACGCGTGAGCGAGTATTCCACTTTCGGTGGAACCACCGGATGAACTTTCCGAAGGACCAAGCCGTCGCGCTCGAGGCTCCGCAAGGTTTGGGTGAGCATCTTCTGCGAGATGCCGCCGATGTCCCGTTGCAACGCAGCATAGCGCTTCGTTCCGCCACCCAGCACCTGAATAATGAGCGCGGTCCATTTATCCGCGATCCGGTCCAGGACGATGCGAGAAGGGCATTGTGATTTGAGAACAGAAGGTCCTGCAGATTTCATTCGCCATCTGTAGGAGCAATCCGGCCAGGCGCAAGCGGAGAGTAACGAACCAGAACGTCCGTATAAACTGGATGGTGCTGGTACTCGTAAACAGTGCGGACTTGCCTTCGCCTGATTTCGCCAGGACGATTCGATTCGAATATGCCGCACCGAAAAATTCAGGCGCTGTGAAAATTCTCGTGATCGGCAGCGGCGGCCGGGAACACGCTCTCGTCTGGAAGTTGAAACAATCTTCGCGCATCGAGCGCATTTTTTGTTCGCCCGGTAATGCAGGCACATCGGACGTGGGAGAGAACGTTCCAATCTTGGCGAATGATCTGCCGGCTCTGCTTCGCTTCGCAAAGGAAAATCGCATTGTGCTGACGGTCGTCGGTCCCGACGATCCGCTCGCATCCGGTATTGTTGATCTTTTCGAAGCCGAAGGGCTGCGAATTTTTGGGCCGACGAAATCCGCGGCGCGCCTGGAGTCCTCGAAAATTTTCGCGAAAGAACTGATGGGGAAAAACAAGATTCCGACCGCGCAGGGAGTGGCTTTCCACCACAGCCGGGAAGCGCTCGCGTTTCTGAAAAACTCGCGATTTCCTGTCGTGATCAAAGCCGACGGGTTGGCCCTGGGCAAAGGCGTGATCATTGCGCAGGAGGCGGAAGAGGCCCGGGCGGCAATCGATTCGATGATGAATCAGCGGCGCTTCGGCGATGCCGGGACGCGCCTCGTGATTGAAGAATATCTGACCGGCACGGAGTGCTCGCTCCATGCGCTGGTGGATGGAACGAGCTATCGTATGCTCGGCTCCGCGCGCGATCACAAGCGCGCCTACGATGGCGATGTCGGGCCGAACACGGGAGGCATGGGCGCTTACAGTCCGGCGGATAATTTCAACGCCGAGCTGCAACAACAATTCGATCGAAAGGTGATGGGTCCATTGCTGAACGGCTTAAAAAAAAGCGGAGTCAGCTTTCGCGGATTGCTCTTTCCCGGTCTAATGATTACCGCGGACGGTCCGCGCGTTTTGGAATTCAACTGCCGCTTTGGCGATCCGGAGACGCAGGTGATTTTGCCGCGACTTAAATCGGATTTATTAGAGCTGCTCGAAGCGACGCTCGATGGAAACTTGGATAGCGCGGCGATCGAATGGGACGAACGCGCCGCAGTCACAGTCGTGCTGGCGTCCGGCGGTTATCCGGACAAATACGAGGTGGGAAAACGGATCGACGGTTTGGAGAGGGTTGCGAAGTTAAACGACGTTTTCGTTTTTCATGCCGGAACTCGCCGCGAAAATGATTCGATTCTCACAGCGGGCGGACGAGTCCTGGCGCTGACCGCACTGGGCGAAAGCGTAATGGACGCGCGTTCCCGCGCCTACGAGGCAATGGCGCAAATCCATTTCAAAGGTTGCCATTACCGGCGTGACATTGCTCTTGGCGCAGTTGGCGTTAAGATCGTGGGCCAGTGATGTCCCCGCGAATTTCTCTGTTCTTTTTTGCTGCTTTGGGCGCCACCGCGAACGTCCTGGCCCAATCTCCCGCTCGGCCGGCCGCCATTTCGCCGACGCCTACTCCGACCGCGTCCGCCCGACCTTCTCCGACAGACGGAACAAAATCGCTCGTTGATTCGATGGACCCCGCGGATTTGAAAGGCGATCCAGCTCCTTAAAAATAATTACATCAAGCCAGAAGCGCTGAATGAGACCGAATTGAATCGCGCGACTTTGGAAGGAATTCTCGCGCGCCTCGGTCCCGGCGTGATTTTGCTTTCCGGCTCCGGTGCGGAATCAGCCGAACCAGCGGCGCCATTTTTTGGCGAAGTGCTGGAAGGGCACATCGGTTATCTGCGATTCGGAGCGATGGTGCGTCCGAATCTTGAGGCGCTCGATCTACAGCTCCAGACGTTCGCGGCGAAAAAAGTGGACGCGGTCGTGATCGATCTGCGCGCCAGCTCCGCGACGAATGACTTTGCGACTGCGGCGGAATTCGCGAAACGCTTTTCACCGAAAGGCAAAACACTTTTCACGCTCCGCAAAACAACGGTGAGACAGGAAGCCGTCTTTGCCTCGGACCGCGACCCATCCTATCAGGGTTTGATCATTGTTCTGGCGGATGGAGACACGGCTGGACCGGCTGAAGCGATCGCCGGGGTCGTGCGCCTTTACGAAAAAGCTTTGATCATCGGCCAGCCGACGGCCGGGCGCGCTGTGGAATATTCCGATTTGCGATTGCCAAGCGGGAAAGTGTTGCGCGTCGCGGTCGGCGAAGCCGTCTTGCCGGAAGGTCGTTCTCTTTTTCCCGGCGGACTCAAACCCGATGTGCCGGTGGAGATGCCGGCGGTGGAAAGGCGGGAGATCTTTCAGCAGAGCCGCGAGAAAGGGATGACGCCATTTGTGGTCGAGAATGAGCGGCCGCATTTAAACGAAGCGGCGCTCATCTCGGGCAGAAACCCGGAACTCGAAGCGATGGAAACGGCGCAGCGGCGCGGGCGCGCGACGGAAAAATCGACCGTGCACGATCCGGTGCTGCAGCGAGCGCTCGATCTGGTTACCTCGATTGGCATTTTTCAAAAACGCTAGCTGCCGTGAATCCACTCGAGGATCGCATCGGTTACAAATTTCGGAATTCGCTTCTGCTCGCGGAAGCGCTGACTCATCCGAGTTTGCGCCATGAAACCCAACGCCATCATTTCGATAATCAGCGGCTGGAGTTTCTAGGCGACGCTGTCATTCAACTCGTGATCACGGAACATCTCTACGCGCATTTCAGCGCGGAAGGCGAAGGGCGCTTGACCAAGCTCCGTTCGCGTTTGGTTTCGCGAGACGCGCTGAAGATGCACGCGGCGGCGCTCGATCTCGGCCGTTATCTGATGATGGGTCGCGGCGAAGAAGCCAGCGGTGGACGCGGGCGCGACTCCAGCCTGGCCGATGCGTTCGAGGCGCTCACCGGCGCGATCTATCTCGACAGCGATCTCGCGACCGTGCGCGAATTTATTTTGCGACAGGCCGCGCCGGACCTCGCGCAGCTCAAGGAGGAACCGATCGACGTTAATCCGAAGGGCCAGCTCCAGGAATTGCTTCAGT
>DASXNS010000292.1:0-2687 GCA_036494865.1 Chthoniobacterales bacterium
GGCGGGAAGGAATCCATTCACCGGCTTGATTTTCCTCCATCAACAAGCGCCAAACCCGGGCCAGAAAACGCGAGACTCCTTCCACCCCTTTCATGCTCCACGGTTTCATTTGCTCGAGCGGGCCCATGAACATCTCGTAACAGCGGAATGCATCCGCGCCGTAGATTTCGATCACGTCGAGCGGATCGATCACGTTGCCCCAGCGCTTCGACATTTTGCGGTTATCCTCGCCCAAAATCATGCCCTGGTTTACCAGTCGCTGGAACGGCTCCGGTTTGGAAAGATATCCAAGATCGAAAAGCACTTTGTGCCAGAAGCGCGCGTATAAAAGATGGAGGACCGCGTGCTCGACGCCGCCGATGTAGAGATCGACTCCGCCCGGTTTTTCGCCGCCCATCCAAAAACGCTCCGCTTCTTCACCCACAAAACGGCGCTCGTTTCCCGGATCGCAAAAGCGCAGGTAATACCAGCACGACCCGGCCCATTGCGGCATCGTGTTGGTTTCGCGCTGTGCATTTTCGGAATAACGGAGCCAATCCTTTGCCTTCGCCAGCGGCGGCTCGCCTGTGCCGGTCGGTTTGAAATCTTCCAGCGCGGGCGGCTCCAGCGGCAACTCCGCTTCGGAGAGCGCTTCATGTTTGCCGAGCCGCCAGATAATCGGGAACGGTTCACCCCAATAACGTTGGCGCGAAAAAAGCCAGTCGCGCAATTTGTAATTTATCGCCCGTTTGCCGCGGCCCTGTTCCTCGAGCCAATCGGTGATTTTCTTCTTCGCCTCATTACTCGTTAGGCCATCAATTAGCGGTGAGTTGATTGCCACGCCCTCGCCGGTAAAGCCGCTCGCCTCGCCGCTCGCTGGCCTAACGACTTCGCGAATTGGGAGGTCGAACCTGCGGGCGAATTCCAGGTCGCGCGCGTCGTGCGCCGGCACTCCCATGATCGCGCCGGTGCCGTAACCCATTAAAACGTAATCGGCGGTCCAGATGGGAATTTCTTCGCCGCTGACCGGATTGATCGCGAATGCGCCGGTGAACACGCCGGTTTTTTCCTTGGCGAGATCGGTTCGTTCGAGATCGGACTTGGCCGCGATTTCGGCGCGATAATCTCTGACAGCCGCGCGCTGGTCTTCCGTTGTGATTTGCTCGACCAATGGATTTTCCGGCGCGACCACCATGTAGGTCGCGCCGTAAAGCGTGTCGGGTCGCGTGGTAAAAACGCTAATCGTTGCTTTGCTCTTTTCGTTCGATGCGATCGCAAAATCGACTTCCGCCCCTTCGCTGCGACCGATCCAATTCCGTTGCAGCGCCTTGATCGAATCGGGCCAATCCAGCTTCTCCAATTCATCGAGCAGGCGATCGGCGAAGGCGGTGATTCGCAGCATCCATTGACGCATCGGCCGCCTAACGACTGGAAAACCGCCGACCTCGCTCTTGCCATCGATCACTTCTTCATTCGCGAGCACCGTCCCCAGCTCCGGACACCAATTCACCGGAACTTCGGCGACGTACGCGAGCCGAACCCTGTCGGGATCGCCACCTCGATGAGTCGAAATCGGCTCCGCTTTTTTCGTCTCGGGATTGAACCACGAATTGTAAATCTGGAGAAAAATCCACTGGGTCCATTTGTAGTAGGCCGGATCGGTCGTATTGATTTCCCGTTCCCAATCGTAGGAAAAACCGATCCGCTCGAGCTGCGATTTGAATTTGGCAACGTTATCGCGAGTGGTGACTGACGGATGCTGGCCGGTTTTGATCGCGTACTGCTCGGCGGGAAGTCCGAAGGCGTCCCAGCCCATCGGATGGAGAACGTTGAAACCACGGAGGCGTTTGTAGCGCGCGATGATGTCGGTGGCGGTGTAACCTTCCGGATGTCCGACGTGCAAACCAGCGCCGCTCGGATAGGGAAACATGTCGAGGACGTAAAACTTCGGCTTGGCCGGATCGAAATTCTCTTCGCCCGGATTCGGGGCGTGAAAGGAGCGCCGCTCCGCCCAAAGTTTTTGCCACTTCGGCTCGATGCGATCGAATGGATAAGGTTTGCGGCGTTCGCTCATGAAATAATAAAAATTTTCGCTTCGCTCAGGATAAAGGACGTTTCACCTTTGCGACGATTCCTAATCCATTCGATCCAAATCCTGTCAACGTGCATCGTCTTATCATCGCGACTCGCAATCCGCACAAAACGCGGGAATTTGCGCAGCTGATCGGCGCTGATTTTGAAGTTCGGGATTTGAGCGACGCGCCGGATCTGCCGGCCGTGGAAGAAACTGGCGCGACCTTCAAGGAGAATGCGATCCTGAAAGCGGTCGCGGCGTCGCGATATCTTTCGGACGAAGTCGTAGCGGACGATTCCGGTTTGGAAGTGGACGCGTTAGCCGGCGCGCCCGGGATTTACTCGGCTCGTTATGCGGGTGAGCACGCGAGCGATGCAGCAAACATGGCAAAGGTTCTGACGGACCTCGCTGCACTTGGTCCCGATAAAGTTTTTCATTCAGCGCGATTTCGCTGTTGCCTGGCATTGGCGCGCGAAGGCGAAGTCTGGAAAACATTTGAGGGGGCGGTGGAAGGAACGATCGTGGCCGCGCCCCGAGGATCGAATGGATTTGGCTACGATCCGATTTTCCAGCCGGAAGGTTTTGCAAAAACATTTGCCCAACTTTCCTCCGAAGAAAAAAACCGGATCAGCCA
>DASXNS010000293.1:0-3675 GCA_036494865.1 Chthoniobacterales bacterium
TGGGAGGGAATGGAGCTTGGAAAAGGAACCGGGCGAAGCAAGAAACAAGCGGAGACGGCGGCTGCGCTCGAAGCGATGCGTGAGAAACGGTGGCAGGAAAACGCAGCCGATGCGCTCAAGAAATAATCGGGGAATGATTGAGCGCGTGGAGCGCTCGATCTGACGGCGAAGTCCAGCTGTGATGCTGAGCGATCGCCGCGCTCACGAATTTTTTCGCACGGCGCACTGCATCTTCCAGTGAAAAACCTTTCGCCAATCCAGCGGTGATGGCGGCGGAATAAGTGCATCCAGTTCCGTGGGTCGCCACTCCGCGGGAAAAAGGCGCGCTGAATTCGAGCACTTCTCCGTTCGCGAAAAGAAGGTCGATCGCGTTTTCCCCGGTGAGATGCCCGCCTTTGAGCAACACTGGGATTCCATATTTTTTCGCGAGTTTCGCGCCGGCCAGGCGCATGGCGGACAAGCCGTCGATAGGCTTGCGCAGTAACCGCGCGGCCTCATCCAGGTTTGGCGTCACCAAGGCAGCGAGAGGAAACAGTTCGCGCTCGTAAATTTCAATCGCATCGTCCGGGAGCAGAACGTCGCCGCTCGTCGCGATCATCACCGGATCGATTACGAGCTGTGTTTGCCGCGCAATCTCGCGAAGAGTCCGCGCGACTTCCGCCACGATCTCAGCTCCAAACAGCAATCCCGTCTTGATTGCAGCAACTGGAAAAGCCTGCAAAAGAACTTCGATCTGTGCGTGGACTACTTCCGCCGTGACTCCTTCGATTTTTGAAACGCGCCCTGGCGTTTCCGCCACAATGCAAGTGATCGCAGTCAGCCCATAGATGCCCAGCGCGCTAAAAGTTTTCAGATCCGCTTGAGCGCCGGCGCCGGCGCTGCTGTCAGATCCTGCGATGGTCAGCGCGACTGGAGTTGCAGCGTTCGCCGGCATGTCGAAGTCCGGTCGCGGGGCCGACAGACTAAGGACCGCGGCTTACCCGCCGTCATTGCCGATGGCTTCGACCGGGCAGCCTTCCATCGCTTCTTTGCAGAGCGCTTCTTCTTCAGGGGTTTCCGGCTGCTTGTAAACGAAGGAGTGACCACCGTCGTCGTTGCGTTTGTAGTTCGCAGGCGCGGTCTCGCGGCAGAGATCACAATCGATGCACTGATCGTCGACGTAGAATTTCCCCTCTACGTTTTCCGGATATTTGTTTGCGACATCAGCCATATTTCCCTGCTAAAAGTGAAGGGGAAGGTTAGAAAGAAACCTCTTTGATGCAATGGATATTTATAGTTGACACGCTTCTGCGCGACCGGGTGTGCCAGCAAAGGCGAAGAGTGGGGTGATGAGTTCCGGAGTTAATGATGAAAGTTGAAGCAGCCAGAATCTTGCGAGCGTTTGTGATCGAGCTCGCGCTCTATGCCCTGCTCGTAACGGGCTACTTTTTTCTCGTGCTGCATTACCTGTCCGGCTGGTTGCAGGATCTCCACCTTCACCACGTCAAACTTTACGCACTCACCGCGATCTCGCTCATCATCACCCAGGCCATCGTTCTGGAAAGCGTTACCAGCTGGCTGATGCGAATGCTCCGCGGCCGGACCGAATAAATATGTTCTTTCCGATTTCGGGCTCGCACATCAGCCCGATTTATCTCGCCGTCATAGGATTTCTCATCGGAATCATGGGCGGATTCTTCGGTGTGGGCGGGAGCTTCATCGCAGGGCCCGCGCTTCGCGCAGTGGGTCTTGATTGGAATTTCGCCGTCGGCACCGATCTCGCTCACATCGTCGGGAAATCAGTAGTGGCGGCGAAGCGCCATCGCGCGCTCGGCAATGTCGATTTGCGTCTCGGATTTATCATGGCGATCGGAACGATGGGCGGAGCGGAAGTCGGCGCCCAACTCATCCAGATGCTGAAACGGGCCGGCAACGTGAACACGGTCGTGAGTGCGGTTTCAATCGTGATCTACGTCAGCATCTCCAGCTTCATGATTTGGGAAGCGTGGCGGACGTTGCGTGTTCAAAAACGACGCAAGCCGCGAAGCAAAGCGCGGAGCACGAACGCAAAAAAAGACGAATCGGCCTTCCGCCACCGGACCCGGGCGATCCAGCGTCTTCGTCTTTGGCCGATGATTGCTTTGCCGACCTCCGGGGTGAGAGCGATTTCTCTTTGGGTAATCATTTTGGTTTCCTTCATCGGCGGATTGTTCAGCGGATTTCTCGGCGGCGGCGCCGGTTACATCCGCATGCCGATGATGGTTTACATTCTGGGAATTCCAACCCACCTGGCAGTCGGGACCGATCTTTTCGAAATTATTATTTCGGCGAGCTACGGCACTTTCAGTCACGCCATCAAAGGCAACGTCGATATCCTGATTGCGCTGGTCATGCATACCGGGGCGGCGATCGGCGCGCAGATTGGCGCGATCGCGACCCAATATTTTGCCGGTCCGAAAATCCGGCTTGCCTTCGTCCCGCTACCGCTGATCGGTGCGGCCATTGTGATTTACACTTTGATGACCGGACACAAAATTTAAGCGATGCGCATCCTGATTTGCAGCGACGGCATGGACCCGGAGGACAAACCGGTCCGGCTGGCCGGTCTTCTGGCCGCTCCCTGCGCGGCCGCGGCGACGCTGCTCGGCATCGCTGAATTATCGCAGGAGGAAAAGCCATTGCGCGATGCGCTCGAAAGCGAAGCGGAAAAACTGCGCAGCGTCGGGGTTGAACCCGAAATTGTGTTGCGCACCGGAGAACCGATCCGGGAAATTCTCCACCAGACGACCGCGCAGATGTACGATCTCACCATCATCGGGGCGCGCCGGAAAGGAACGACCGGCCTTTATTGGCGTGCCGAAAAAACTTACGAGGTGATCAAAGCGATTCCGTCGCCGGTAATGCTCGCGACCGGCCGATGCGAGACATTGAGAAGTTTCGTCGTCTGCACGGGTGGCAAAAAATTCATCGATGCGGCTGTGCAGTTGACCGGCAAGGTCGCCGCGGCGGTGGGCGCGTCAGTTACGCTGTTGCACGTCATGGCGGAGCCGCCGGCGATTTACGCCGATCTCGTCCGGCTCGAGGAAGATGTCGAACATTTGCTGGAATCCGGCTCTGAGCTCGGTCGAAATTTATTGTCGCAGAAACAAAGTCTCGAGCGGCTCGGGGTCGCGACCGAGGTGCGAGTGCGCCACGGGCTCGTGCTCAATCAGGTCTTCGCCGAGGTGAACGAACGCAACCACGATTTGATTGTCGCGGGCTCTTCCCCAACGCGCGGGCCGCTCGGCCATTACATCATGGGCGATTTGACTCGAAGTATCGTGAACCGCGCGAACGTGCCGGTGCTGGTGGCGAGAGCGGAGAAAACTACTGAGAGTGGGCGCCCCAGTTTTTGGAGTACCTTGAAACAAATCTTCGCCTCGAGTCGCGACCCGGGCCGGAAAACGACCGCGAGTTAAGCGGCGAAAAAGTTACCGGCCGTTCCGGATCGATGGCGCATCGATGCCGCCGCTCTGCGCGCGCATCAGCGCTTCTCCGATCAAGACAGCGTCTACACCGCACGCTTTGATCCGGGTCAAATCTTCCGCCGTCCGAATGCCGCTTTCGCTCACCAGCACGATGCCCTCGGGAACTTGTTCGCTCAGCTTTTCGGTCACGCCCAAATCAATTTGGAAGGTTCCGAGATCACGATTGTTA
>DASXNS010000294.1:0-6639 GCA_036494865.1 Chthoniobacterales bacterium
GCAATCCGCCGATCTCGAGGAGAAAGGTTGAAACGAACGCAGTCGCCTCGCCCTGGGTCATGTTCATTTTCCAATTCGCGGCGACGATTTTTTTTCTCATACAGGTAGGGACGCTTTTCCGAAGCGTCCGACTATTTCACGCAGCGGCGCCAAAACTGCAACAAGTCGGACGCGTCGGAAACGCGTCCCTACCTGAACTAGAACTGGAAATAGATGAAGGGCGCGTAGTGGGGCGGAATGAATAAAAGCACGATAGCAAAGGCGCAACCGTATCCTGCCGCGAACACCGAAGCCGGCGGGCGGCGCCACCACGTCGAAAAAGTTCCGCGCGAATTCAGCCAGTGGATGAAGCCAAGCGCGGCGACGATCAGCAACATCCACGCGCCAAGATCCTGCGTGCCGTTGCTCGGCAGAAAGACAAAGCTGCGAAGCGCCGGGCCGGCATGCGCGAGATCGACCGCGCGGAAAAAAATCCAGGCGAAACAAACCCAGTAAATCGTCAGCAGCCACGCGAACCATCCGGCGAGCGATCGCGGACCTCTTGGAGGACGATGCTTTTCCATATCTTGCACCGTCGGAAGAACGTCTCTCCGTTGCGACCAGGCGCGATGGATAATCAAAGCGATTCCATGCAGTCCGCCCCAGATCACGAACGTCCAAGCCCCTCCGTGCCAGAGGCCGCCGAGGAGCATCGTGATCATGATGTTGCGATATACGAACCAGGCCGGCCCGCGATTTCCCCCGAGCGGAATGTAGAGATAATCGCGCAGCCAGCTCGAAAGACTGATGTGCCAGCGGTGCCAGAAGTCGGAAATGTTCGCGGCGAAATAGGGGAAGCGAAAGTTGACCGGCAATTGGTAACCGAGCAGGCCCGCGGTCGCTATCGCCATGTCGGTGTAGCCGGAAAAATCGCAATAGATTTGGATCGCGTAGAACAACACGGCGACCCAGCCGCTCGCGGACGTGAAGTTCCAAGGCGCGTCGAAATAGCGGTCGACGAACGGCGCGACCGCGTCGGCGATGCACGCTTTCTTGATGAAGCCGGTCAGGAAGAGAATGAGCGCGCCACGACCATCGACCTCCGCGAATCGGCGAATGCTTCGGAGTTGCGGCAGAAATTGTGAGGCGCGCACGATCGGACCGGCGACCATTTGGGGGAAAAAACCGATAAAACACGCCAGATCTACGAGACTGCGGACCGGCTCCAGTTTCCGCCGATAAACGTCGATCGTGTAACTCATCGAGTGAAACGTGTAGAAGCTCACGCCCACCGGGATGACGATGTTGAGCGTGTGCAAACTCGCGGGAAGACCGAGCCAGGCCAGCAGTGCCGCGGCTGACGTAACGAAAAAGTTGTAGTACTTGAAAAACGCGATCGTGCCGAGGTTCGCGCACAGGCTCATGATCAACCAGCCGCGCCGTTTTCGCGGATCGTCCGTCCGCGCCAGCATCGAGCCGACGAAATAATCGAGCGCGCTCGATGCCATGATCAGGAAAAGAAATTTCCAATTCCAGCAAGCGTAGAAGAAATAACTGCAAACGAGCAGCCAGATTTTGCGGCTCCGGTTCTTGCGCAGCGACCAGTAAACCGCGAAGACCGCGAGAAAAAACCAGAAGAATCTGAATTCAACGAAGAGCATCGGAATTCACCGCTGGCGGTCGTGCCGCACCAGCTCATGCGCGAGCAGGCGGGTGAATCGCTCTGCGCCTTCCCTCGTGAGATGACCTTCGTCCACCCGGACTCTCGTTTCGTAAAGCGAAGGGTAAGTTTTGCAATCGTTGAAGGAAAGAAGCGGGCCGGGCGCCGGAGATTTTCGGAAGCGGAGCGGCGATTGCCAGATCACCGGCGTAACAACGAAAAGCGATTCGATTCCGGCGCGGCGCAATCTGGCCGCGCTGTCGCGATACGCTTCCTCGGCGTACGGGTCGATGAATTTCGGATGCGATTCAAACATTTCCTGAGCGAGCTTTCGCTGAAAAATCGCCCCACGCTCCGCTGACATCGCATTTTCCGAGGACCGATATCCATCATGTTTAATTCCAAGATCGCTCTCCGATTGCTTGGTCGATTCATCATCGCGCGAGAGGAAAAGATCAGCGCCCCGGCCGACATTGCCGAACTGCTTTCCGAGGAGCGCGAGGTTCGCGGCGAAATCGCGCCGCGCCAGCCAAAGCCGGGTAATTTTAACGTACCATTTCGCGCGGCCGTGCGGATTGAAAGCCTTTCTTAAGGTTATCACCGTCCGCGCCCAGTCATGCCAGTAAGTGATCCGGCGCGAGGTGTAGACACTGCTGGTCCAGTTGGTTTGGATATCGCCCACTTCGAAAAAGATCCGTTTCAGGTTTCGCGGCTTGGTTTTTAAAATTTGTTCCAGCACGTAAAAATTTTCAGGCGGGTGCATTCCGTCGATCCCGAAATTGAAAGTGCGAGTGGACAGGCCGTTCTCAGCCGTTGTCCGATCGAAAATTTCCGGCGAGACCGAATAATAAAAACGGCTGGTCCCGAGGAAAAGAGTGTCGAACTCGTCTTTGTGCTTCGTGAAGAATTTTAGTTTCGAAGCGACAGCGTCGGGAATCGCCGGCGGCAAAAACGCGTGCACGATAAAGCTGGTCGCAAAAAGCGAGATGAGGCCGATCGCGAAACAAACCAAGCCGCAGAGTGCGGGCGAGCGCACTCCCGTTTCGCCGCGCTGAGACGTTTCGCGCTCCGCCACCGCGATTATTGACGATCGGTCAGCGCCGCGATCCCAGGAAGCTCTTTGCCTTCGAGTAATTCAAGCGATGCGCCGCCGCCGGTGGAAATAAAAGTCATCTTCTCGGCGAGCCCCGCTTGTTCGACTGCCGTCACTGAATCGCCGCCGCCGATAATCGTCGTCGCTTTCGAACGCGCCAGCGCTTCCGCGATGGCGATCGTGCCGATGGCAAAGGCTGGAATTTCAAAAACGCCGAGCGGTCCATTCCAAAGAATCGTTTTCGCTTTCGCAATCTCGTCTTCGTGCAGAGCGATCGTCGCATGGCCGATATCGACCGCCTGCCAGCCTTCGCTAATTCCATGCGCCGCCGAAACCCGGCTCGTGTTTCGGGCCGTCGCGCCGGGCTCGATCTTCTGGGCTTCCAATGCATCTACCGGCAGCAAAAAGCGCACCCCCTTTTTCTTCGCGAGATCGAGCAGCTCGCGGGCGAGATCCAGTTTGTCAGCCTCAACGCGACTACTGCCAACCGGAACGCCCTGCGCTTTCCAAAACGTGTTTGCCATCGCGCCGCCGATCAAAATCGTGTCGGCCTTTTCCATCAGCGCTTTGATCACGCCGATTTTGTCCGAGACTTTTGAGCCGCCCAGAATGACAAGGAACGGCTTGGCCGGTTTCGCGAGCTCATGAGAAAGATATTGGATTTCCCTCTCCATTAAAAACCCCATTGCGGATTGGCTCACGAATTTTGTGATCCCGGCGGTGCTCGCGTGCGCGCGGTGGGCGGCGCCGAAAGCATCGTTCACATAAAGGTCGCCGAGTTTGGCCAGCGCTTCGGCAAATTTCGGATCGTTCGCTTCTTCGCCCGGATGAAAACGAAGATTCTCGAGCAACGCCACGTCGCCCTCATGCATCTCGCGAATGATCGTTTCCGGAATGGTCCCGATCGTGTCGTGACTGAAAATAACCGGATGATCGATCAGGGTGTGAAGATGATCTCCGACAGGCCGGAGCGAATACTTCTCGTTAGGTTTCCCCTTCGGCCGTCCTAAGTGCGCCATCAGAATTGTCTTCGCGCCATGCTCGCGGAGGTAGGCGATCGTGGGCAGGCTGGCACGAATCCGACTGTCGTTCGTGATCACGATCGCGCCCCCACCCATTTCGATCGGCACATTGAAATCGACCCGAACGAGCACGCGTTTCCCACGCACATCCAGATCGCGAAGCGTGAGCTTGTTCATCCTTCCACCGCCGGCACCCGAGAGAAAACCCTACTTCCCCAGCAGCTCCAGCATTTGCACGCAACGATTGCTGTAACCCCATTCGTTGTCGTACCAGCCGACGATTTTCACGAATTTTCCGCCGTGCGTCATTGTCAGTTTGCTGTCGAAAATGCAGGAATGCGGGTTCCCGACGATGTCGATCGAGACCAGCGGCTCGTCACTGTACTCAAGAATATTTTTGTAGCGTTTGCTCCCGGCCGCTTCCTTAAAGGCCGCGTTGATCGAATCCACCGTCGCATCCTTTTCCACGATGGCGGTGAAATCGGTGACCGATCCGTCCGGCGTGGGAACGCGAAACGCGCCGCCGTTAAGCTTGCCATTCAACGCCGGAATCACTTCGCCGATCGCCTTCGCCGCTCCGGTGCTCGAGGGAATGATGCTGACCGCGGCCGCGCGCGCGCGGCGCAAATCTTCGTGCGGCAAATCTAGAATGCGCTGGTCGTTGGTGTAGCTGTGGATCGTGCTCATGAAACCGTTCACGACCGTGAAATTATCGTGCAACACTTTCGCCATCGAGGCGAGACAGTTGGTCGTGCAGCTCGCGTTGGAAACGATGAAATGCTTTGCGGCATCGTAAGCTTCGTCGTTCACGCCAAGGCAGAGCGTGACGTCGGGATTTTTTGCCGGCGCGCTGATCAAAACGCGTTTCGCATTGCCCTTGGTCAGGTGCAATTCCGCTTTGTCGCGGCTGGTGAAAAAGCCGGTCGATTCCAGCACCACGTCCACGCCCAAATCTTTCCAGGGCAAATTGCCCGGATCGCGTTCCTTCAAAATTCTAATTTTGTGCCCGCGCACGATAATGTGCTGGGCGTCGTGTTGGATCTCGCCCTCGAATTTTCCGTGGACCGAATCCCATTTCAGCAAATGCGCCAGGGTCTGCGTGTCGGTCAGGTCGTTGATGGCCGCGATCCGTTTCACGTCGCTCTGGTCCATCGCGCGAAGGACGTTGCGTCCGATTCGGCCGAAGCCGTTGATGCCGTAATTTGCCATAGAAAAAATGCGGTGTGGGTTGAAATAATCGCGCCGAGGCGAAGCCCCGCTCGCGAAGGGCCTTACCACTAAATCGCAGAGCGGGCGGAGGCAAATCGGGATTTGCAGTTGAACAGCTGAGAGCGCAGGAGCGTCCTAGTTCGGAGTGAAATTCCTCGTTCCGCTTTTCTGCGCGGGCCTCGCCTTGATGCAACCAGTTCTGGCCGCGCGCCGCGATTCCGCTGCAATGCCCACCCAAACGATTCTCGTTTTCGGCGACAGCCTTTCCGACGGCTTCGGTTTGACCCGAACCGAAGCTTATCCTGCTTTGCTGGCGAAAAAGTTGCGCGCTGCCGGTCTCGCTTCTGATGTGATAAATGCGAGTGCGAGCGGCGGTACCACCGAAGGCGGCCTCCGCCGGCTTGCACCGCATCTGCGCCGCAGGATCGACGTCTTGATCCTCGAGCTCGGAATCAACGACGCTTTTCGCGGGGTGCCGGTGGAACGCATTCGTGCCAATCTGCAGGAGATCATCGATCGCGTGCGACAGGCAAATCCGCGGGTGAAAATCGTCATCGCCGGGATGCAATTGCCAGATTATTCGGCTGATGGTTACATCTTCGCGTTCGGGAAAATGTTTGGCGATCTCGCGGCGAAGAACAACGCTGCGCTCGTGCCGATGCTGCTCGCAGGCGTAGCGGGCGATCCGGCTTTAAATTTACCCGACCGGATCCATCCGAACGCCGCCGGCCAGGAAATTCTGGCCGAAAATGTCTGGCGCGTGCTCGAGCCGCTCCTGCGAAAGACAACCAGCGCTGCCGCCGCGCACGTAGATTAGACAAGATGGACCCGGCCGATCCGCACAATCCCCAACGCGCCGATCATCCGATCCTGGAAACGATCGAGATCGCGACTGAAGGCGAGGATTGCGATGAATGCGTGAAGAAATTGCGCGAACCGCTGATGCGAATTCCCGGCGTGCAGAGTGTCAAAGTCGATCTGGAATCGGAGCGGGTGGTGGTGACCTTCGATGCACGCAAAACGCATGCGCCCGATTTGCACGACGCCATTTTAAAGAGCGGTTACAAACCCGCGCCCGTTGCGGACTGATGGGCTAGCTTTGTTTTCACAGAATCGCAGGTTGCTGCTGGGTGAGACAGTGAAAGGCGCCCAAACCCCAGATCAATTCGTTGCAATCGATCGGCACGATCCGCCGCGACGGAAAAAATTTTTCAAAGGCTGCAACCGCGATCGCATCGTTCGGATCGGAGAAGGTCGGGAGCAGGATGCATTCATTCGCGATGTAGAAATTTGCGTAGCTCGCCGGCAACCGTAGACCGTCGCGCTCCATTCTCGCGGGCATTGGCAAGGTAAGCACTTCAAGTTTTTTTCCGCCTATTTTGATCGCGCGCAGTCGCGCCAGATTTTCCTGGAGCGGTTCGTAATTCGCATCGTCGCGATTTCCTTCGATCACCGTGACAATAGTCCGCTCGCTGACGAAACGCGCCAGATCATCGACGTGTCCGTCGGTGTCGTCGCCTTCGATTCCGTCGCCCAGCCACAAAATTTCGCGGACGCCGAGAAAATCGCGCAACCGCTGTTCGATCTCCGCGCGCGACAAATCCGGATTCCGGTTCGGATTCAGGAGACAACCTTC
Organism: Chthoniobacterales bacterium; assembly: GCA_036494865.1. Classification (GTDB taxonomy): domain Bacteria; phylum Verrucomicrobiota; class Verrucomicrobiia; order Chthoniobacterales; family UBA10450; genus AV80. Next base: position 6,600 of record DASXNS010000294.1, read on the forward strand.
GGAAGTGAGCAGTGCTCCAGCGCCATTCACATCAATCGAG
>DASXNS010000295.1:0-7206 GCA_036494865.1 Chthoniobacterales bacterium
TTCGGTCGTTTGGCGCAATGAGCAGCGAACCGATCGCGTTGGTGCCAAAACTTGTCGAGAGAAATTGCCACGTCGGCGTCGTCGCCAGTGCATTGTTGGTCCGCCAGATGCCGCCGCCCGCCGCACCCACATAAAGAGTGCAATTGTCCCTGTCGCAATTTGGCGAGATGGCAAGCGCCGTGATTCGGCCCGAGGTCGTGTAATCATGTCCGCTGAAAGTCAACACCCCGGGAAAATTTGCCGTGCTCGGTCCGATCAACTGCCAGGCACCGCCAAAATGCGAGCCTCCGTCCATCGCCGACCAGCCTTTTCTGGCGCTGCTGCTCGCGCCAGTGGGAACAGTGCTGGCTGGATAAGCGCGCACCAGATATGCTTCCACATCAGGCGTGTAATCACCTGCGCGATATTCATTCGGGCCGATGATCGCCCGCTTGTTGTCGCCCGCTCCCATTAAATCGGGATCGCCTTTTTTGAAAGCGAACGCCGGCGCGACAGGAGCGGCCGGGTTGGATGTTTTCGAAGCCATGAACGCCATTCCCGCCGAAGCAATCACAAGCGCACTTGCGATTGCGAGCCGGAGCGGTGACGCCAAAATAGTTGAACGAGTAAACGGATACGGAATTTTCATATGTATAGAATTGAGAACAGCCAGTTCGCCAATTTCGGCCATAAGTGTCAAGCTTCGTTAACCTTACATTTTCGTAACGTGCAGTTTAAGTCCACGCCGTCGATTTTGCGGCGTGCGAACAGCATGAATCGCCGCAGTCTGTGCGCTTAGTTTGCGACCGATGTTGCCGCCGGTTCGATCCACTTCCCGTGTTCGCGAATTAAATCCTGCAAACGCGAAACTGCATCGGCCTCGGGAATATTGAATTTCACCGCAGTCTTGCCGACATAGAGATTCACTTTTCCCGGCGCGCCGCCCACATATCCGAAATCCGCGTCCGCCATTTCGCCGGGCCCATTCACGATGCAGCCCATGATCGCAATCTTGACGCCTTTCAGATGCAAAGTAGCCGCTTTAATTCGCGCGGTTGTCGTTTGGAGATCGAACAAAGTTCGGCCGCAAGATGGGCAGGCCACGTAATCGGTTTTGAAAATGCGCGACCCGGCGGCCTGCAAAATATTGTAACTCAAACGCAGCGCCTGGCCTGGCGCTTCCTCGCCTTGCACTAGAATTGCATCGCCGATCCCATCGCAAAGCAGCGCGCCGATGTTAGTGGCTGCGTTCAAAAGCGTCGGGAGAAAATCACCGCCCCGCGCTTCCCGGCCTAACGTGTCCTTTAAGAGAATTGGATGATGCGGCGCGATCCTCGCCGCGAGCAAACGAAAAGCCGTGATGACCGGTAGCGGAACTTCGTCGCTCACCGTGACGAAGCGCGCGCTTCGCGATTCGTTCAGTCGCGCCATCATCTCTTCATCACGCGGATCGATTTCCACGACCTCGGCATTTTCATAAACAATTTCCGGTTGATAATCGCCAAGCCGATCGAGCTTGTGCGCGACCTTGTCGAAATTGCTTTGGCGCACCACCACTCGAATCAATTCTTCACCGCCCAGATTCACACCGGCCCTCTCGATTTTTTCCGATCCACGGCGCTCGTACTCGAAGGGATTGTAGGACAATCGAGCCGCAGATCGCGCCGATTCCGGCCGCAGCCGAACGGCCCGCTCGACACTTTCCACCAACGCGCGCGCGACTGGAATTTCATGGATGCTGTCTTCGGTCAGCGAAACGCGAATAGTGTCGCCGATCCCATCCTGCAGCAGCGAGCCGATCCCGATCGCGCTTTTGATTCGCGCGTCTTCCCCCTCGCCTGCCTCGGTCACGCCGAGATGGATCGGGTAATTCCAATCAGGCCCCTCTTCACGTAGACGCGCGACCAGCAGCCGATAGGCATTGATCATCACCTTCGGATTGCTCGACTTCATCGAGAAAACGAATGCGTGATAATCGAAATCGCGCGCGATCCGCGCGAACTCCAGCGCGCTTTCCACCATGCCCAGAGGTGTGTCGCCATAGCGATTCATGATCCGGTCCGAGAGCGAGCCGTGATTTGTTCCGATCCGCATCGCGATCCCGCGCTCCTTGCACAGCCTAACGAGTGGTGTGAAACGCTCCCGGATGCGCTCGAGTTCCGCCGCGTACTGCTCCTCCGTGTATTCGATGATCTTAAACTTCTTCGAGTCCGCGTAATTGCCCGGATTGATCCGGACTTTGTCCACCCACTTCGCCGCTTCCATGGCAGCTTCGGGTTTAAAATGAATGTCGGCCACGATCGGCACGTCGCAGCCGCGCTCGCGCAAGCCGCGCACGATGTGTTCCAGATTCGCCGAGTCCTTTACGGTCGGCGCCGTGATCCGCACGATTTCGCACCCAACCGCCGCGAGTTCCATCGTCTGCGCGATCGACGCTTCGGTGTTCATCGTGTCGCATGTGATCATCGATTGGACGCGAATCGGATTCGCGCCGCCGATTCCAACGCGCCCCACTTTCACCTCGCGCGTGATGCGGCGCTGGTAGCGAAAGGGATCGTCGCAATAGTTCACCACTTGCGATTTTTTAAAAACAGGCGCGGCGTCACGGTCCTGGCTTGGCGCCCGCGGATTGCGGATCGAGCTTGTCGAGCTTGTTGCGGATGAAAGGCAAATCCTGCGCGTCGTAAAACGTGACGTAGAGCATGTAACCGATGATCAAGACCGCGCAGCCGGTTTGGATTACTTCGAGAAGCCGGATGTTGACCGGCTTGCGCCGGACCGATTCGATAAGCGCGAGAACGATGTGCCCGCCGTCGAGCACCGGGATCGGCAGCATATTCAAAATGGCGAGGTTCACGTTGAGAATAACGCTGAACCAGAGCGCGAGTTGCCAGCCGCGTTCGCTCTGAAATAAAAGATAATAAACCCGGCCAATCCCGAGCGGCCCGCTCATGTGTTCCGGCCCAACGTCGGATTTCGGCGAAGCCACCGCGCCAATCGTGTTCAAGGTGCTGGTGACGCTGTTATAAACCTGCTCGATCGGGTTTGGATGTGAGAGCGATAATCTCCCGCTCGTGTCCCATTCGATGCCGATCCTCGGTTTTTTCTCACCCGGAAAAATCTTCGGCCGCACTGTTGTCTCAAAGACCTCGCCCCCGCGCCGCACTCGCAGCGTGATTGGTTGGTCGCCATGGCTCTCGATGTAATCGGCGAGCGCGGCGGGATGGAAAATCGGGGTGCCGTTGAATGCGACGATGACATCGTTCTCGCGCAAGCCGGCCGCGGCAGCAGGCGTATTTGGCTGCACTTTTTCGATCAGCGGCGTCACCGCCGGATAAATCATTACCTGTCGCAAACTTTTCCGCCGCCATCCGCGGGTCGGCGCTTTCCGCGGCGCCACTTCGAAATTCAAGATTCGTCCCGCGCGCTCGACCTGAAACGGAATGGTGGCGCCTTCACTGCGGACAACGTTCCAGATCACGCTGTCGTTCATCCCCGAAAAACGGGTCACGCGTTTTCCATCGACCGCGAGAATTTTGTCGCCGGGACGAATGCCAGCCTGGCCCGCGGGAGAATCTTTCTCGACGTAACCAACGGTCGTAGTCATGTCCGATTCGCTCACCGGATGACCGACCGCCCACACGATGCAGGCGAAAAATAATGCGAGCAGCAAACTGAAAACCGGCCCGGCGATCGCGACGATGATTTTATCCAGCGCGGAAATAGGCGGGAGCTGGGCCCGGTCGACATCCGCTTTGCCTTCGATGATGTCCATCGGCGCCAGCTGCGGGAGGGCAACAAAACCGCCGCAGGGAATCGAGCCTAACGAGTACTGAACGCCGTTGATTGTTTTCTTCCAAATCGGTTTGCCGAACCAAACGCCGAATTTTTCGATGAATAGTCCGCGCCAGCGGGCGGCGAGAAAGTGGCCCAGTTCGTGGACGACGATCAGCAGATTAAAAAGGATGATGACTTCGAGGACTATGACGAAGACACGAAGAGCATTGGAAAACATTGGCGAATTGCTTGGTTAAACCTAACGGACTGTTCCGAGCACGGCGCTCGCTTCGGCGCGGGCCCATTGGTCGGCCCGCAATATTGCATCGAGCGTGGGCTGCGCAACGGGACTGTGACGGTCCATCACTTCCGCGACGGTCTGCCAGATGCGGGGAAAAGTCGTCCGCCGATCGAGAAACGCCGCCACCGCCACTTCATTGCTCGCGTTCAAAACCGCCGGCAAGGTGCCGCCGGTTTCACCCGCGCGCCGTGCCAGATTGAGGGCTGGAAAATCCGCGTAGCGCGGGGTCGAGAACTCCAGCTTCGCCACTTTTCCGAAATCGAGCGGGGGCAACGAATTGGGAATCCGCTCCGGCCAGGTGACGGCATATTGAATCGGAAAACACATATCGGAATGCGACAGCTGCGCGAGAATCGAGCCGTCCGCAAATTCCACCATCGAATGGACGATGCTCTGCGGATGAATGACCACTTCGACTCGTTTCATTTCCACGCCGAAAAGCCAATGCGCCTCGATCATCTCCAGGCCTTTGTTAAAAAGCGTTGCGGAATCGATCGTGATTTTCGGCCCCATGTTCCAAGTCGGATGACGAAGCGCTTGTTCGAGCGTGATTGATTCGAACTGCTCGTTAGGCAAGTCGCGGAAGGGCCCGCCGGATGCTGTTAGGATAAGGCGCCGCACCTCTTCATTCGACTTTGGAGGTTGCACGTTGGACCTTGGCCGTCTTCTTTTTTCCTCCCTCGCGGATCCGAGGCATTGAAAAATGGCATTGTGTTCGCTATCGACAGGAAGCACTCGCACGTTTCTCCTCGCCGCTGCCTTCATCACGATCTCACCCGCCATCACAAGTATTTCCTTGCTTGCCACTGCGAGATCTTTGCCTGTCTCGATCGCCGCCAGCGCCGGCCGCAACCCGCCGGTCCCAACAACCGCGACGAGCACCATCTCGGCCTGATCCAGACACGCGATGTCGATCAATCCGCCTTCGCCGCAAAAAATCTGCGGCTCGTAATCGAGCGCGTTGCGGAGTTCCTCGATCTTCGATTCATCAACCAAACAAACTGCTTCGGGCCGAACAACGTTCGCCTGAGCGGCGAGCTTCTGAGCATTGCTGTTCGCAGCGAGCCCGACGATTTCCATCCGCTCCGGAATATCGTGCGCCACTTTCAACGCGCTTTCACCGATCGATCCGGTGGCACCGAGAACGACAACTCGTTTCCGTCTCATCTAGAGAGCAATCGTTTCCGCTGCCCGTTTTTAGGGCAAGCGAATGACCAGGCGCAGATAAAAAAACAGCAGTGGCGCGGTGAAAAGCAGACTGTCCACCAGATCGAGCGCGCCGCCGATGCCCGGCAAAAAATTACCGGAATCTTTTACGCCGGTGCTGCGTTTCACGATCGATTCCGCGAGGTCGCCGATCACCGCGGCGAATCCGAGCATCACCCCGAGAACAGTGACATGCGTCCAATTGAGCACCGGCAAATGACCCGGCATTAACTTAAACATTCCCCAGCTCGCGAGGAGCGAAAAAAAGAGCGCGCCGAAAAAACCTTCCCAGGTTTTCTTCGGGCTGATGTGCGGAATCATTTGGTGACGTCCGATCACGCTCCCGGTGAGATACGCGCCCATGTCGCTGAATTTTGTCACTGCGATCAGATAAAGAACGTAAAATTGGCCGGTCACCGCACCGCTCGGCGCACGCGGGACGACGTAAACGATCTTAGTGATGAAGTTGTAAAGCCAGAGCACGTAAAGCAGCCCGAAAATTGTGTAAGCCATCGTGCGGAGCGGTGCATCGTCGCGCAGGCTCTCGAACATTTGCCGGGTGAAGACGGTGAGCAAAAAAAAGAGCAGCACCGTCATCTCGAAATCGTAAGAGTGGCCGGGCCCGATGTGGGAGTAGTAATAAAAGCTGCCGCACAACATCACCGCGCCACAGATCATCGCGGTCACTTTGAAATTCGGAAGCCCCTTGTGGTCGAGCATTCCGTAAAATTCCCAGAGCGAGAGAAGTCCGAGCGTTCCGATCAGCGCGAAAAAGGCGAGCTCGTATCCAGAAAAAATAATGCCGAGCGCGACCGACCAAAGGACAAGGGTGCTGGTGAAACGAAAAATAAAAACAGAGCGCGGCGTGGCGGATTTTGGCGCGGCCACGCGCTCGAGCGTTTCGGCCATCGCGCACAATCAGGAATGATGCTGGCGAACGCAAGCGCAGATCGGGCAGCGCGGGCATCTTGCAGCCCGCGTCCCAGCCGGCGTTTTTTTCCCTGAAGCTTCGGGGCAGGATGCCGCGAAGAACGTGCGGCAAGCCCGCGCTTCCCAGAAGAGAGATTGCGCGGTTTAAGCGCGCATCCTAATTTCAGCCCAATGAGCAGCACGATGCAGGCACTGGTGAAACGCCGGCCCGAGCCAGGACTCGATCTGGAGGAAGTCCCCACGCCCGAAGTCGGACCGAACGATGTCCTCATTCGCGTCAGGAAAGCTTCGATCTGCGGCACCGACGTACATATATATAACTGGGACGCGTGGTCGCAGAAAACCATCCCGGTTCCGATGGTGATCGGGCATGAGTTTGTCGGCGTGATCGACAAGGTCGGCAGCGCGGTCCGCGATTTTCAGGAAGGTGAGCTCGTCACGACCGAGGGACATATCGTCTGCGGTCATTGCCGGAATTGTTTGGCCGGCCGCCGGCATCTTTGTCCAAACACGAAAGGTATCGGTGTGAATCGTCCCGGCGGTTTCGCCGAATATGTTTCAGTGCCGAGCTCGAATCTCTGGCGCTGCGATCCGAAGATTTCCCTCGATGTGATTTCCTGTTCCGATCCGCTTGGCAACGCTGTTCACACTGCTTTGTCATTCGATCTCGTCGGTGAAGATGTGCTCATCACCGGCGCCGGGCCCATCGGCTGCATGGCGGTGCCGATCGCGAAAATGGCCGGCGCGCGCAAAGTCGTCATCACCGACGTAAATCCCTACCGGCTCGATCTCGCGCGCAAAATGGGCGCGACGCTGGCGCTCGACGTGCGCGAGCGCAATTTGCACGACGCGATGAAGGAACTCGGGATGCGCGAAGGTTTCGACGTCGGATTGGAAATGTCGGGCAACCCGAAAGCTTTTACCGACATGCTCGACGTAATGGTGAATGGCGGGCGAATCGCGATGCTCGGCATCATGCCGGGGAGCGCGGCGATTGATTGGAACCTAGTTGT
>DASXNS010000296.1:0-5879 GCA_036494865.1 Chthoniobacterales bacterium
TCGAGCTCGTTGATTCTACGGACCAGTGGCATCAGGCGCTTGATTTCGCGCTGATTTTTCGATCCGAGTATTTTCTTTAAAATCCAGCCGACCATGATGCGTTTTCTGAGGTGAAGTTGAATAGAAACAATCGTTTTCCAGAGGGAAATCGCAACCGAAACTTGAATCGTTCCAGGACAGGCCCTCAGGTAATGCCTGTCGTCCCGAGCCGCGCAGACGGGGAGACCTCCGCGATTGTTCCCCCGCTTCCGCGACACATTAAGCGCGGCTTTCGAATAGAGCGCAAATCGCCTTTCGAGTAACCGATCGTGCGATTGCGAGATCTCTCGCCGTCTTGCGAGGATCGGGATGACAACACCGCCCGCCGCTCTGGAGATTGTGCGAAAGATTTTTCCCGCTAAGCTCGCCGCATGAAGAAGATTATTTCCACGACCGACGCGCCAGCCGCAATCGGGCCGTACTCGCAGGCGGTCCGGGTGGGCTCGATGATATTTTGCGCCGGCCAGGTGCCGCTCGATCCAAAGAGCGGACAGATTGTTTCGGAAGATGTCGCCGAACAAACGCGCCGTGTGCTTGATAACATAAGCGCGGTCCTAAAATCCGAGCAATTGACCCTCGCGAGTGTCGTGAAGACCACCGTTTTCCTGGCCGACTTCGGCGACTTCCAAAAGATGAACGACGTTTACGCCACCTACTTCAAGGACCAGCCACCAGCGCGATCGACGGTCGGCGTTTCGACCCTGCCCAAAAACGCGCGGGTTGAGATCGAAGTGATCGCCTTCGCCGAGGAGGGCAATTCAGGTGGCGGCAAATCAGTCAGCGACACTTCGGGCTAGCGCACTGGCGCAACCGCGATGGGCGACGATCTGCTTGCGATTTTTCGGCGGACCGGTGCTTTGTTGGATGGGCATTTCGTTCTGCGTTCCGGTCTGCACAGCCGCCAATTTTTCCAATGCGCGCTGCTCCTGCAGCACACGGACATCGCCGCTCAAGTTTGCGCCGCGCTGGCGGATAAACTACGCGGTATCGAATGCGAAGCTGTGATTTCGCCTGCTCTCGGCGGAATTATCGTCGGTCAGGAAATCGGGCGCGCGCTCGGGAAACGCCACATTTTCGCCGAGAAAGAGGCCGGCGGTTTAGTTTTGCGACGCGGATTTCAGGTTCGGCCTAACGAGAGGTTCATCGTCGCTGAAGATGTGGTTACCCGCGGCGGGCGCGTGCAGGAAACGGTCGATATCGTCCGCACCCACGGTGGAGTCGTCGCCGCGATTGGCGTGATCGTAGATCGCAGCGACGGAAAAAGGCCCGACTTCGGCTGTCCCTTCCTTAGCCTGATTGAAATGAACGTCGAAACGTTTGAACCAGAAAATCTCCCCGCCGATCTTGCCCAGATTCCCGCTGTCAAGCCGGGCAGCAAGTAGCTTTGTTTTAAATGCCGCGCTCGCGAGCAATGACATCGAGCCGCGCTTTCATCTGGGCGCCGACTGCCTGCACCGAGAGCTTTTCGGCAACGTCCTTCGCACCGCGCTGAGCGCGCGTTTCCGCCTTTGCGCGATCGTCAAACACTTCACGCATACATTCCGCGGCGTGTTCTTCCGACGGTTCAGCCCATTGGCCGGCTTTGTAAATCGAACCCCCCGGAGCCACCGGCACGAGACGATAGTCCACGAGCCAACTATTTTCGGGATCCATGAAGTCGCGATTTCCGGAGTAGCCGCTCGTAACAACCGGTTTTCCCAGCGACATCGCTTCAGCCATCGTCAAGCCGAAGCCCTCCGAGCGATGGAGCGAAACGTAGCAATCGCACATCGCGATGAAACCAGCGGCGCGCTCATGCGATGACAGTTCATCGATAATCCGGACGTTCGCCTCCGCGCCCAGCGCCTCGAGTTGTGCGAATGCTGCCCGATCAAACTCGCGCCGCACCGTTTTGATCAAGAGCGTTGCTTTTTCATCCGGTTGAAAGGCACGACGAAAGGCACGGATAAGCCCGTCTGGATTTTTGCGATTCATCTCGCTGCACATATCGAACATGAAAAGAAAGACAAAGTGGTCCTCGGCGATACCGAATTTCGAGCGCGAGATTTTTTGCGGAGAAATCTGGACAAGCGCGTGCGGCATCGCGAACACCGGCAGCGAAAATCGCGTCCGCATCGCTTCGGCGACGAAGGTCGTCGGCGTCCATATTTCGTCGAACAAACCGTTGAAGCTCGGCCACTCGGGCGGAATTGCATCCAGCTCCCATGACCAATAGGCGATGCGACAAACGCCGGGACGGCGGTGCAATCCCGCTCTTTCGTAGCACGTTTCGGAGTACGGAACTGGCGACATGATGACCAGTGTAATCGGGTAGAGTTCGAGCCCGAGCCAGGGAAGGCGTGAGGTTAGCTTTGTCTCCATTCCGACCGGCACATCGCGACAGGAAAGCGACAGGCCGGCCGCCTCGAGAGCGGCGCGTGTCGCCAAGGCGCCTTGCTGTAAACCGGATGGATAACAAAAATGAGCGAGAAGGTTGGCAGCAGGGTAGCTGCGCGCCGGCGCCCTAAATTCCGCCAGGAGCGGCAACGCCTTGCATTTGCGCAGCGGCGCCCACGCCGGAAATGATTCGCGCAACCATTCCAACAGCGCCTTCTGCTCGGCCGCATTCCAGATTTGGGAAAAACGCTTCTGCCATTCCGCCGTAATTAAGTACGTCTCGGCAATACCGCGCGCGATGTCGGCGGCCGTTTCATACAAGAAGGCGATGATTTCTTCGTCCGCTAAATTATGCCGCGCGCGGCCTTGGTTTAGCAGCCATTTCGCCCAGCGCTTTTGGCCGACCGGCAGCAACGCGAGAGGATACCGCGTTTGCAAATCCGGCCAGCGCAGGAAAAACTCGCGCACACCGGATCCGGACGCGCCGCTTCGGCGGTTCCAGGCATTTTCGAGCGAGCGCCCGATGCTTTTCTCCAGCGCTAAACGCAACCGCCCGTCGCCCACATCGATGAATTCCGGACCGATATCGCGAGTGAGACGGCGGGAAAAGAGTCTCATTGCTTGACACCCTAAGCCGCACTTTTAGTTTCAGCTATCTCTCGGCGCGGCCGTCGGATTTCGTCCTATCTCGTGATTCCTTTTTCTTCGCTCCTCAGTTCCTCCATCGGCAAAAAATTCATCGTCGCCGCCACCGGCTTGGTCCTGATCGTCTTTGTCATCGGACATTTGCTCGGCAATCTCCAGATCTTTCTCGGGCCGGATTGGGTCAACGCTTACGCGGAACATTTGCGCGAGCTCGGCCCGCTCCTCTGGCTCATTCGGATTTTCCTGCTCGTGAATGTGCTTGCCCACATTTTTTTCACGGTCAGCCTCGCTATTGAAAACCGGCGGGCCCGTCCGATCGGTTACGCTCGACGAGAACACGTGAAGGCGACTTTTGCTTCACGCCACATGGTGGTCAGCGGTTTGGTTGTTCTCGCCTTCATCATTTTCCATCTGCTCCATTTCACCGGGCGAAAATTCGATCCGCATTTTCCGCTTCTGAAAGCCGATCCGCTCAATCACTACGACGTTTATTCGATGATGGTTTACGGATTCCAAAACGTTTACGTCTCAGCTTTTTACATCATCGGTTTGTTCTTGCTCACCCTACATCTCACCCACGGTGCTTCGAGCTTTCTCCAATCACTCGGTCTGAACGACAAAAAGCTGACGCCGCGGCTCGCATTTGGCGCGCGCATTTTCGCCTGGCTACTTTTCATTGGTTACACTGCCATTCCGGTCGCGGTCTTGCTCGGCCTCATCCAGCCGGCGCAGCAATTATGATCGGAAAACTCGACGGCAAAGTTCCGCCCGGTCCGCTCGAGCAAAAATGGCGGAACCACAAGAATAATTCGCGTCTCGTTAGCCCGAATAATCGCCGCAAATTTGAGATCATTGTGGTCGGTTCGGGACTGGCCGGCGGATCGGCCGCGGCCACTCTGGGCGAGCTTGGTTATCGGGTGAAATGTTTTTGTTATCAGGATTCGCCGCGTCGCGCCCATTCCATTGCGGCCCAGGGCGGGATCAATGCCGCCAAGAATTACCAAAACGACGGCGATAGCGTTTTTCGATTGTTTTACGACACGATCAAAGGGGGCGATTTCCGTTCGCGCGAAGGGAATGTTTACCGGCTGGCCGAAGTCAGCAATCTTATCATCGATCAATGCACCGAGCAGGGCGTGCCGTTCGCGCGCGAGTATGGCGGCCTGCTTGCCAATCGTTCCTTCGGTGGGGCGCAAGTTTCGCGCACGTTTTATGCCCGCGGTCAAACCGGCCAGCAACTGTTGCTCGGGGCGTATCAGGCGCTGTGCCGGCAAATCGCCCTCGGCACGGTGAAAATGTTCCCTCAGACCGAGATGCTCGACCTCGTGCTGGTCGATGGTCATGCCAAGGGGATCATCACCCGCAATCTTTGTACCGGCGAAATCGATGCCTTCGCCGGAGATGCGGTAGTGCTCGCGACCGGCGGTTACGGCAATGTTTTTTTCCTTTCGACCAACGCACGGGGTTGCAACGTCACCGCTACCTATCGCGCTTATAAACGTGGCGCGCTCTTTGGTAATCCCTGCTTCACCCAAATTCATCCCACCTGCATTCCAGTTACTGGCCAGCACCAATCCAAACTAACTTTGATGTCTGAATCGCTACGCAATGACGGACGCGTTTGGGTGCCGAGGCGGGCTGAAGATTGCGCCAAACCGCCGAAAGATATTCCGGATCCAGACCGCGATTATTATCTCGAACGAAAATATCCAAGCTTCGGAAATCTCGCGCCCCGCGACATCGCTTCACGTGCGGCCAAGGAAGTATGCGATGAAGGGCTTGGTGTCGGACCTGGGGGACGAGGCGTTTATATCGATTTTGCCGATGCTATCTCGCGTCTGGGCGAAGAGACCATTCGCGAGCGCTACGGAAATCTTTTTGATATCTACCAAAAAATTACGGCGGAAGACGCCTACAAAACGCCGATGCGGATTTATCCGGCGGTGCATTACACCATGGGCGGATTGTGGGTGGATTACAATTTAATGAGCAACATTCCCGGCCTGCATGTCATCGGAGAGGCGAATTTTTCCGATCATGGCGCGAACCGGCTCGGAGCCAGCGCCCTAATGCAAGGCTTGGCCGATGGTTATTTTGTGTTGCCCTACACCTTGCCGAATTATCTCGCCGGACAAATGGGCAAACGCCCTTCGACCGATCACGCGGAATTCAAGCGGGTTGAGTCCGAAGTGCGCGCGCGCGTGAAAAAATTACTGGAGGTGAATGGCGATCGGACCCTGACTTCATTCCATCGTGAGCTGGGCCTGTTGCTTTGGGACAAATGCGGAATGGCGCGGAACGCGGCCGGTTTACGCAAAGCGCTCGAGAAAATTCCGGAGTTGCGCGACGAATTTTGGAAAGAGGTGCGTGTTCCGGGCGAAGGCGAAAGCTATAATCAATCGCTCGAACGCGCCGGGCGCATCGCTGATTTTCTCGAATTCGCCGAATTGATGTGCATCGATGCCCTTGAGCGGGACGAGTCATGCGGCGGCCATTTCCGTGAAGAACATCAAACGCCCGATGGCGAGGCCCAGCGTGATGATGAAAATTTCGCTGCGGTTTTTGCGTGGGAATTTCAGGGGAATGGAAACATCATGCGTCCGACGTTGCACCGCGAGCCGCTGCATTTTGAGGCGGTTCACTTGAGTCAACGGAGTTACAAGTGAGCCGCCTCCATTCCGTCATCCCGAGCGAAGTCGAGGGATCTCGCGGCGAAAGCTTTGAGGTAACGCCACGGGCTTCTTCGACTCCGCTTGGCTTCGCTCAGAATGACCGGGGTTGTTTATCGCGACCGTGAACTTCAAGCTTAAGATCTGGCG
>DASXNS010000297.1:0-5838 GCA_036494865.1 Chthoniobacterales bacterium
CCCATCGGGGGCTCCGCTATGTCGGGGGCGCATTGCTCTGCATCGCTTTTGTGCGGCTCGCGGTGAATCCGGCCGTGCTGGATTATCATCGGCGCAGCGGCACGACGATCTGGAACTGGTACCTTTACGCATATGGTACCACCGTTCTCTGTCTCTTCGGTGGCGGACGGCTCTTTTCTTGGCCGCGAAAATCGGCGCTCGAGCGGATTGCTCCGACGCTTTTCGACTCGTTAGGCATGATCCTCACCTTTCTGCTCCTCAATATTGAGATCGCCGATTATTTTTCCATCGGCCCCACTCTAACGTTTTCTTTCTCGGGGAATTTTGCCCGCGACATGACCTACTCAATCGCCTGGGCGCTCTTTGCTTTCGCATTGCTCCTCGCCGGGATGCGACAAAAAACTCGTTGGGTGCGCTATGCCGGCGTGGCACTGCTGGTGGCGACACTGGCCAAACTTTTCCTCCACGATTTGGGGAATCTGAATCAACTTTACCGGATCGGCGCGTTCATCGGTGTCGCCGTTATCCTGATCGTCGCCTCATTCGTTTATCAACGCTTTCTCGTCTTGAAGATGGAGAAGCCAGCGGAAAAAACCTGATTTCACTTTCGTAAGCGGCGACTCCGCTGTTCTGTTGCCTCCGTGGCGGAGCTGTTGATCCCGAACAAACGTGTCAGCACGCGGGCGACCAGCGTCGTGGGCATTGCGATTTTGTGCAGCCGCGTTCTCGGTTTGCTCCGCGAGGTTGTCTTCGCCTCCCTCTTCGGCGCCACCCGGAACATGGACGCGTTCCTGACCGCCTTTCGCGCGCCTAACATGTTGCGCGATCTCTTTGCGGAAGGCGCTCTGTCGACGGCGTTCGTGACCACATTCTCGCGTCGGATTGCAACTGAAGGCGACGATTCCGCGTGGAGACTGGCCAGCAAGGTCGCGACTTTAACCGTCGTCTTCATGAGCGGGTTGACGGTGCTGGGGATTTACGGCGCTCCCGTTTTGATTCACATCCTCGCTCCCGGATTTCCCTCTGAAAAAGCGACGCTCACCATCGAGCTCACGCGAATCATGTTCCCCTTCATTCTTCTGGTCTCGCTCGCCGCGCTGGTGATGGGAATGTTGAACGCGAAGAATGTCTTCGGCGTGCCGGCAATGGCGTCGAGCTTTTTTAATCTGGGGTCGATCATCGGCGGCGTCGCTCTCTGCTATTGGCTCGATCCCCAGCCGGACTGGCGACACCCGCATTTCGGCGAGCGCGGTTTGATCGGCCTCTCCATCGCGACCTTGATCGGCGGGCTGCTCCAATTACTGGTGCAGTTGCCCTCGTTAGGCCGAGTCGGGTTCCGCTTCTGGCCGGACTTCGATTGGCGCGACCCAGGCGTGCGCACAATTCTGGCGCTGATGGGCCCGGCCACAATCGCGGCCAGCGCCGTCCAGGTGAACGTGGCGGTGAACAGCGGGTTCGCTTCCGCTCTTGGGGACGGACCGATGACGTGGCTGAACATCGCGTTTCGTCTCATGCAATTGCCGCTCGGAATTTTTGGGGTCGCGATCGCCACCGTCACGCTCCCGCTCGTGTCGCGTAGCGCCGCGCTCGGAAACAAAACGGAATTTCGCGGCGCGCTTGCGCACGCTCTGCGACTCGTCATGCTGCTCACGATTCCATCCGCGATCGGGTTAATAATCCTGGCTGAGCCGATCATCGGCGTAATTTATCAGCATGGCCGATTTACCGCGGACGCGACCGCCCATACCGCGGAAGCATTGCGATTCTACGCGATTGGGCTGGTCGGTTATTCCGCGGTGAAGGTCCTCGCGCCCGCCTTTTACGCGCTCGATAAACGGAACCTGCCGATGCTAGTTAGTCTGGCGTCTATCGCCGTGAATTTCTGCCTGAACTGGTTTTTCACTTTTCATTTGAAACTCGGTCATCGCGGTCTGGCCCTCTCGACCAGTTTGGTTGCGATCACGAATTTTCTCTGGCTTTATGCGATGATGCGCCGTTACGCGGGACGCCTTGAAACGGGCGCGTTTATAAAAACGCTCGCAAAATTACTGGTGGCCGGCGCGCTCCTCGCGGCGTTTTGCTGGAGCGCGCAGCATCTCTTTTTTTATAATCGCACTGCGAACGAGCTGCGACTGCTTGTTGCGGTTGTTACGACGGTGGCGGCCGGCGGCGTGATATTTTTCGGCGCCGCCTATCTGCTCCACGTTGACGAATTGCGCGACGTTGTCCTCCTCGTCCGCAATCGCTTTGGCTCTCAGCCCAAGGCTTGAGCGAGGTCTTCGATCAAATCATCGGCATGTTCCAGCCCGATGGAGAGACGGAGCAATCCTTGCGGCGTGCGTGGATCTTCGCCTTTAATCGATGCGCGGTGCTCGATCAAACTTTCCACCCCGCCGAGGCTTGTCGCACGAATGAAAAGCTTAGTTTGCCCGGCGACTTCCATCGCCGCGGCGCCGCCGCCCTTTACTTCAAACGAAAGCATCCCGCTGAACGCACTCATTTGACGCGCCGCAATTTCGTGGCCCACGTCTGTGCTCAGCCCGGGATAATGGACGAGCTCGACGCGCGGGTGATCGCAAAGCCAGGTCGCGATTCTGAGCGCGTTTTCCGAATGCGCGCGCATGCGCCACGGCAGCGTGCGCATTCCGCGCAAGATTAGCCAGCAATCGAACGGCGAAGGGATGCCGCCGCCTGTCGTCTGGATTTCGCGGACTCGCTGAAAAAAATCCGATTTCGTTTTGGCGATGACGCCGCCGCCGACTACGTCCGAATGCCCGCCCAAATATTTCGTCGTCGAATGAAGCACGAAATCGACGCCAAGATCGAGCGGCTGTTGCACGATCGGCGCCCAGGTGTTATCGCACACGCAGATCGCGCCGGCGGCGTGGGCCATCTCGGCAACCGCTGCGATGTCGGTAATTTTCAGGAGCGGATTCGACGGTGTTTCCATCCAAAGCAGCTTGGTTTTGTTTTGAAACGCGCGACGGATCTCATCCGGTTTCGTCATGTCCACGAAGCTGACCGCGAGGCCCCAGCGAATGAAAACCTCGCGAAGCAATTTCGTCATCCCGTGATAAACATCGGCCGGCGCGACGACATGATCGCCAGGCGCCAGCGCTTGCATGATCGCGCTCGAGGCAGCTAAACCAGAACCAAACGCAGCCGCTTCCTCGCCGCCTTCCAGCGCCGCCAAACCTTTCTCCAGCGCATCGCGAGTCGGATTTCCACTGCGCCCGTAAACGTAGCCGTGCGGATAATTTCCCTCCGGGTCGCGCTCGAAAGTCGTGGATAAATGGATCGGGGCCGCGACCGAGCCCGTGGCCGGATCAATCGAATGTCCGGCGTGGACAGCGAGCGTCTCGATCCGCACTTTGCGCTTCGTTTTCAAAAAGTAGAAATGCCTCTCTCCGCGTCGTCGGCCAAATTTCGCCGTGAAACGCTCCAATGCAAAAAGTCGCACCGCACCGCAACAGTTCCTGGCTGCGAGCAAAGCTCAATTCGATTTGACGGCTTCAGGCGTCCAGCGCAAATAGCACCTGAATTTTTCTCGGGGGTATTCTATCTTCGCGCCTTCTCTCTCTATGAGCATTTACAACGACGAGGTGTTTCAAATGGCTTGCGACCAGTTCCAGGTCATCGCCGATTATTTGAACATCGATCGCAACGACCGGGATCGGCTCATGCTCCCGAAGCGCGCCATGGCAGTCACTCTGCCGGTGCACATGGATGATGGAACCACTCAAACGTTTCAGGGCTATCGTGTTCAACATCATTTGACGCTCGGCCCAACCAAAGGCGGCACGCGTTTCGCGCCCTCTCTTTCCATGGGCGAAACCGCCGCGCTTGCGATGTGGATGAGCTGGAAATGCGCGCTGGCGAATTTGCCCTATGGCGGCGCAAAAGGCGGCGTCGCTTGCGATCCCACCAAACTTTCGCGCAACGAACTCGAAGCCGTCTCGCGCCGCTACATGCAGGAGATGATTCCGTTTGTCGGACCGCACACCGACATCATGGGCCCGGACATGGGAACGAACGAGCAGGTGATGGCGTGGTTTATGGACACGTATTCGGTTTATCAAGGCTATTGCGTGAACGAAATCGTCACCGGCAAACCGGTCTCAATCGGCGGGACGGAAGGCCGCCGCGAAGCAACCGGGCGCGGCGTGGTGTATTTGATCGAGCGCGCGATGGACATGTTGAAAATGGATCCGGAGAAATGCACGGCGATCGTGCAGGGATTTGGAAATGTCGGTTCCGTCGCTGCCTTATCGCTCGCGCTCAAGACCGGCGTGAAAGTGGTCGGCATCAGCGATGCGACCGTGGCCCTCTACAATCCAAAAGGAATAGACGTAGCAAAGGCAGAACAACACGTCATAAAAAAAGGGAACCTGCGCGCGTTCGATGAAGCCGACCGGATCGATCCAAACGAAATGCTCATCATGCCGTGTGATGTGCTCGTGCCGTCAGCCGTCGATCGCGTCGTCAACGCGAGCAACGCCGCGAAATTGAAATGCCGGATTCTGGCGGAAGGCGCGAATGGGCCGACGACCCCGGAGGCCGATCTGATTCTCAATCAACGTTGGGACGAACTCTTTGTCATTCCCGATATTCTTTGCAATGCCGGCGGCGTGATCGTTTCCTACTTCGAATGGGTGCAGGGTTTGCAGGCGTTCATGTGGACCGAAACGGAAGTGACCGACAAACTTTTCCGTATCCTCGAATCTTCATTTACTCAGGTCATCCGGCGCGCCAAAGCGCATAAAATTTCCCACCGCACATCGGCGATGGCAATTGGAGTCGAGCGCGTCATGAAAGCCAAACACGCGCGCGGTTTGTTTCCGTGATCGGCGATGAAGTGTTCGCAACGCGAAGAAAAGCGGGGCGATCGCCTTTTTGATGTTCTGACTGACGAAGCGAACGGGCTGCGTCTAATCGTTTCACGGCTCGGCGCGGAATTGATCAGCGTCGCCCGACAGGATGCGAGCGGCCGATGGATCGGCTTCCTCAATCGCGACAACGAAATCGATCCGCCGGCGAAGGGCTGGGCGAATCACGCAACCGTGATGGGTTACTATCTGCATCGGATCAAGAACGAACGGACGCTTTATCGCGGCCAGGAAATCCGCGGCGGCACGCACAGCTTTTTGCGCGGCAAAATCTGGGGCCGCGTCGAGTCCGCGCGTGACAATGAGCTGACCTACCGGATCACGCCCGACGATTTCTCCGCGACAGAATATCCGCTGAAGGTTTCCCTCGACCTGTTCTATCGGATCGAGAGCGGGCGCGTCGTGGTCACATTCCGTTTCAAGAACGACGAACCGGAATTGACGGCGCACGTCGGCTTCGGTTTGCATCCCGGATTCGCGGCGACCTCGTTCGAGTCGTTCCGTTTCGAGATGCCCGCTGGCGTTTATCGCCGCCACTTTTCTCCCGGCAATTATCTGATCGGCGAAACCGAAGACATTCGATTCGCCGGCGGCGAAATGCCGTTCGAGCGAGCCATGCTCCCCGGCTCTTATATCCTCGAATTCATCGACGTTCCCGATCGCCGCTTCACTTTTTCCGATCCGCTG
Organism: Chthoniobacterales bacterium; assembly: GCA_036494865.1. Taxonomy (GTDB): domain Bacteria; phylum Verrucomicrobiota; class Verrucomicrobiia; order Chthoniobacterales; family UBA10450; genus AV80. Next base: position 5,574 of record DASXNS010000297.1, read on the forward strand.
AGCGGCCGAGTCGTTAACATCGACCTAACGAGTGTTCCCTATCTGACCCTGTGGTCCGATGGCGGTCCGTTTCTGTGTGTTGAGCCGTGTTGGGGGTTGACCGATCACCACGAGCAGCGGGCCTTCGAAGACAAGGAAGGCATTCAGAAAATTCCGGCCGGCGAGAAACTCCTCGCGAGTTTCAGTTTCGCGCCGCGTTGTCTCGGGTAGGGTGGGCGTCTCGCCCGCCGGTGATCGCGTCTCGCGATCACGAACTTCAAAAGAT
>DASXNS010000298.1:0-3482 GCA_036494865.1 Chthoniobacterales bacterium
GCGTCGTCATCCCGCCGGATTTTTTCGAGCTGGTAAATGTCACCAACACCGGCGCCGCCTTTGGCTCCTTCCGGGACAACAACACTTTTTTTGTCGTCCTTTCCTGCGTCGCGCTCCTGTTCGTCCTGGCCTTGCTCTTGCGCCCGCGCTCGCGCGATGTGTGGCGCGATGTTTCGCTCGGCTTGCTCCTCGCCGGCGTGATGGGAAATCTCACCGACCGTTTGCTCCACGGTCACGTCATCGATTTCCTGCTCTTCAACCTGCACCTCCCGCTGGCTAATCCCTGGCCCGCTTTCAATGTGGCAGACTCCTGCATCTGCATCGCGGTCCTCTGTTTCATCATCCATTCGTTCCGGCAAAACAAAGCGGCGAACCCCAATTAATCTGGCGCGAGCTGACCGCCTGCGTTTTGTTGGAGTTGCTGCAAAACTCCGACGCCTTGCCACATGAAAACCGCGACGCCCATGGAATCCGCCGCGCGCGCCATCGCTGAGCGGTTGCGGGCAAATGGACACGTCGCCTATTTCGCCGGCGGAAGCGTGCGCGATCTTTTGCGCGCTCAAACGCCAAAGGACATCGACATCGCGACCGATGCCCGTCCGGACGCGGTCCAGAAAATTTTCCCGCGCACCTACGCCGTCGGCGCGCATTTTGGCGTGATCGTCGTGCTGGAAAACGAACTCCAGTTCGAGGTTGCGACCTTTCGTTCCGATGGCGCTTATCTCGATGGCCGGCGTCCGGCCGAAGTGCATTTCGCCAGCGCGGAAGAAGATGCCGCTCGCCGCGATTTCACGATCAATGGAATGTTTTTCGATCCGGCGGCGAACGAGGTGATCGATTTTATCGGCGGCCGGGCGGATCTGGAATCGCATTTGATTCGCGCCATCGGCGATCCCGCCCAGCGTTTCGCAGAAGATCGGCTCCGGCTCTTGCGCGCGGTTCGATTCGCGACCGTGCTCGATTTTGAAATCGAACCCTCGACTTGGGATGCGGTGGATGCGCACGCCTCTTCTATTAATGAAATCAGCGCGGAACGAATTCGCGAAGAGCTCGTGAGGATTTTTCTGTCGCCGCAACGCGCGCGAGGCTGGGATCTGCTCGATGCCAGCGGACTGCTGCGCGCGATTTTGCCGGAGGTGGATGCGATGAAAGGCTGCGAGCAACCGCCGCAATTCCATCCCGAGGGCGACGTCTTCAAGCACACCCGCATCATGCTCGAACTGTTGCCCGCCGAAGCGTCCCTCCCGCTGGTCTTCAGCGTTCTCTTTCACGATATAGGCAAGCCGCCCACTTCCACCGTGGATGAAAATGGCCGGATTCGTTTCAACGGCCACGATCGCGTCGGCGCCGAGATGACCGAATCGATCATGGAACGTCTGCGATTTTCTCGCTCCGAGATTGAAGCAACCGTGGAAGCGGTCCGGCAGCACATGGTTTTCAAGGACGTGCCGAATATGCGGGTCGCGAAACTGAAGCGATTCATGGCGCGGCCGACCTTTGACGACGAGCTCGAGCTGCATCGGGTCGATTGCGCGAGCAGTCATCAAATGATGGAGAATTACGATTTTCTGCTCGAAAAACGGGAGGAATTTGCGAACGAGCCGATTATTCCGGCGCCGCTGGTGCGCGGCGACGATCTGCTTGCGCTGGGATTAAAGCCCGGGCCGAAGATCGGGGAAATACTCGAGACGGTGGAGACGCGGCAACTCGAAGGCGCTTTCCAGAATCGTGAAGAAGCGCTCGACTGGGTGAAGCAGGAGTACTCGTTAGGCGAAGAAGGAGGAAAGCGTCCAACTTCGAACTAGGAGAGCGCGATCCGCTTCCTTTTTCTGGAATTGAACGTTGGACGTTGCGGGTTGGACGTTGGACGGTTTCTTCTTTCCCATGCGAATCCTGATGATCAGCGCGGAAGGTCCGCCGCTCGCCCGCGCCACCGCGCTGGTGGATGTGCTGGAGGCGTTGCCCCGCGAGTTGCGCGCGGCTCATCACGAAGTCGGAATCGCGATGCCGTTTTATCGCGAGATTCAACAAAACGGCGAAGTGGAAACGGAAGAGACCGGCGTGACCATCGATCTGCGAGTCGGCGCGAAGAATTACGTCGCGGAATTTCTGGAGGGCCGCACCGCCGGCGGCGTCCAGACATTTTTCATTCGCTGCGATGAATTTTTCGATCGCGCAGGCGTTTACGGCGAGCATGGCGTCGCTTACGAAGATAACGCCGCCCGCTTCATCTTTTTTTCAAAAGCCGCCCTGGAATTGGCGCGGCGAATGACGCCGACGCCGCAAATTCTTCACCTCCACGATTGGGCCGCCGCGCTCGTTCCGGTTTTGGTGCGCGATCAACATCTTCCTTTCGCCACAGTTTTGACCATCCATCATCTCGCCGAGCAAGGCAGTTTCTGGGGCCTCGATTTTGGCCTAACGAATCTGCCCGAAAGATATTTCACGCCGCGAGGCCTCGAGTTTTTCGGCCGGCTGAATTTGTTGAAAGGCGGAATTCTCTTCGCCGATAAAATCACAACCGTGAGCGAGCGTTATCGCCGCGAAATGCTAAGCACCGATGGCGGTCTCGAGCTCGACATTGTCCTGCGCGAGAATGGCCATCGTCTCACCGGCATCTTGAACGGCGCTGATTACGAGCGTTGGAATCCGGAAACGGATCACTTGCTTCCCCGGCAATTCGGCCCCGGCCATCTGGCAGGCAAAATGGTTTGCCGGGATTTGCTGCTCGACGCACTTGAGCTTGCGCCCGCGCCGGCCGGTCCAGTTTTCGGAATGGTGACGCGTCTCGTGCCGGAAAAAGGTTTCGATCTGCTGATGCCGTTGCTCGATCGGCTGCTTTCCGATGATGTGCGGCTAATTATTTTGGGCGAAGGCGATCCCGGCTACGAAACAGCGCTGGCGATTGCGGCGAGAAAATATCCGGCGAAGTTCGCTTATCGCCGATTGTACGACGAGCGGCTCGCTCATCTGATCGAAGCGGGCGCAGATGTGACGCTGATCCCTTCGCGGATCGAGCCGAGCGGATTGAGCGCGATGTACAGTTTGAAGTACGGCGCGCTTCCGGTGGCGATCGCAACCGGCGGCATTCAAGAGATCATTGAAGATTATGATCCGACGGCGGAGGCGGGCTTTGGTTTTCTCTGCTACGAAAAAACGCCGGATGCTTTCTGGGACGCGATGAAACGCGCGCGCGAAACATTTCACGACACCGAGCTTTGGATACAGCTGATGGAACGCGCGATGGCCCGCGATTTTTCGTGGGAGGCGGCGGCGCGTCGTTATGAGGAAATTTATCTCGAGGCACGCCCGGACCTCGTCAGCCATGTCGCGACTGCGATATAAACTTCGGCCTGAGCCCGAAGTTGCCGCTCCCGATTTTCATCACAATGTTTATGTGATCCTGCTCGATCGGAAGGCGGCGCGGCATCCGACGATTCTACGCGCAAACCCGAAGCGCGATCCCGCGAAACCTTGCCTGT
>DASXNS010000299.1:0-9690 GCA_036494865.1 Chthoniobacterales bacterium
ATGGGAATAGCTTGGAAAAGGAAGAGGCCAATCGGCGCACTCCGGAGGCATCATGTTCGGGCCCACTTTAGCACGAGTTGAAGGCAGGCTTCCATCGCGTACTCTCATCCCGCCGGCAGATAAATCATGGTAACGCAACGCACGCAGGGTTTGTATCGCGTTTTTCTGCTTTGCCAAATCGCGATTGTCGCGGTGCTTTTCTGGCTTGGCGTCTGGGTCATGGTCACCTTTTATTCGCCGGGCGCGGAATTGACCTGGCGGCGTTACAGCATTTACTGCGCGCTTCTTGTTCTGGGAATGACGGTGGAATCGCTCACCCGCGATGGATCGAAAAATTATTTCCTGCAGAACGAATTGCTCCGTCAGCATCGGCTCAGTCTCCGGCAGACGTTCTTCAGCATCGGCACTTTGGTTTTCTACCTCATTGCGACCAAAGACGGATTCATCTCGCGTTTGTTCTTCTTCAATTTCGTCCCCTGGCTCTACGTCGTTCTCCTCTTTTCCCATCATTATTTGCCGTCCTTTTTAGCGAAGCGAATTTTTACCGGGTCGCACGAGGAGAAAACGCTTCTGGTCGGCTCGTCGCAAAAAGCGAAACAACTTCGCGGCTGGCTTCGCCGCAAGTCCGATATTGGCTTGCGCATCGTCGGCCTGATCTGCGATGAACAAATCGCGCGGACGGACGATGGTATTCCGGTCCTCGGCAATTCCGATCAATTGGAAAATACCATCGCTGCGCGCGGGATTACGCAGGTGATCATGCTCGAGTTCCCGCTCTTCACCGAAATCAACCGCCACATCATCAGCACTTGCGATCAGCTCGGCGTTCGTCTCCTAATCGTGAGCGATCTCGAAGAAAAATTGCGCCACCCGGTCACCCACTTCGAAGATGACGGCTTTCGTTTTATCGGCCTGCGCGAAGAGCCGCTCGAGAATCCACTCAACCGTTTTTTGAAACGCGGGATCGACATCATAATTTCATTGCCGGTGATGATTTTCGTTTTTCCCATTCTCACCGTCATCGTCTGGATCGCGCAGCGTTTGCAATCACCCGGCCCGCTTTTTCACGTGCAAACGCGCGCCGGCATGCAGAATCGGCGGTTCACGATTTACAAATTCCGCACCATGCGGCCCGACCACGCCCAGATCGCGCAGCAGGCACGGCACGGAGACGAACGCGTTTATCCGCTCGGGAAATGGTTCCGCAAACTCAGCGTCGATGAGGTGCCGCAATTTTGGAATGTGCTTTTGGGCGACATGAGTATCGTCGGGCCGCGGCCGCATTTGATCGAGCACAACAACCAGTTCGCGCAGTTGATGGCGAACTATCACGTCCGCGCTTTCGTTAAACCCGGCATCACCGGGCTGGCCCAGGTGCGCGGATTCCGCGGTGAAGCGCGCAACGATTCCGATATTCAAAACCGGGTCGCGTGCGATATCGAGTATTTGGAAAACTGGAATCTTTCTCTCGAGTGCGGAATCATCCTGCGCACTTTTGCGCAACTCCTTGTCCCGCCCCGCACCGCGTATTAGACGGGCCTTAGGATTTGCCTAACGACTCCAGCTCTCGCGCAAAACTGTCGAGCACTCGCTTCCTCTCGAATTGCTCGACATAACGGCGACCAGCGACACCGTACTGGGTCAATCGCGCAGGATCCTTCGCCAAAGCATCGAGAAGCGAGGCCAGCTCCTCTGCGCGACCCGGCGGAATATTTAGGCCGAATTTTCCTTCGACCAACGACATCGCCAGCTCGCATTCGGGCGCGGCGACCGTGATCACCGGTTTGGATTCCGCGAGCAGACCGAGAAGTTTGCTGGGGAAAAACGAATTTCCCGCGCCCGCCTGTTGGGTGATGAAGCAAACATCCGCGTCGATCAGCAAGGCGCGGTAATCTCGTCCCGCCTGCAACGGCAGCATCGTGACATTAGGAAGCTGCTGATCCCGCGCGCGCCGCGCGAGCGACTCGCGTTGCGCGCCATCGCCGCAGATCAAAATCCGAATTCGTGGATCGCGGAGAAGCGGGGCCGCCGCCAGCAAGATGTCGAGGCCCTGCTTGACGCCGAGGTTTCCAGCGTAAACCGCGAGGAACTCATCAGCGCGAAAACCGTGACGTGATCGAAATTCAGCGCGGGCCGGCGCAGACCCGGCATCGTCCAACGCAACCGCGTTTGGAAAATAAATAAGCTTCGACTCCGGAACACCCTTGCTGTGAAAACTCGCGAGCATGCCTCGGGTGATTCCGGAAACGCGCGCTGCATGCCGGTAAGCAAATGATTCGAGCGCATACAGGGCGCGGGTAAACCAGCTCGCTTTCAACATCCCCAGGCCAACGGCTGCATCCGGTTGCATGTCCTGGACGTGAAAAACAAATCGTGCGCCTTTAATTTTTCCCGCGAGCCAGCCGGCAACACCGAGCAACAGCGGCGGCGACACAAGCAGATAAACATCCGCGCGCGGGAGGAAAAGAATGCGCGCGGTCGAGGTGAAAACGAAGCTGGCTTCATGAACCATTCGTTTCAAAGCAGAAACCTGCCGCGGCACAAATTGCCAGCAACGATAAACGCGCACTCCGTTGATGATGTCGGTGCGGTAAACGGATCCGCGATCTTCCGGCCGTTTTTCCCAGGAAGGATAATAAGGGAACGCCGTGACCATGGAAACGTCGTGGCCGCGATCGTGCAAAAATTCGCAAACCGCCACGTTGTGCGGAGCGATCCCGGTGTACTCGGGCGCGTAATTGATTCCCCAAACGATGATGCGCATCGCGCTGAAGTTGCTTAACGCGGCCTGATCACGCGGCATGGATTTCCCGCAGCGACGCAGTCGTCGGGAATATCTTTCGTCACAACCGAACAGGCGCCGACCAAGCTGCGCGCACCGATCCGCACCCCCGGCATCACGAAGGCGCGCGCGCCGACGAAAGCATCGTCGCCGATTGTGATTTTCGCGGTGACGAGCGGGACCGCCGGCAAAGTAAAATCGTGGCTGCCACTGCTGAGATACGCTTCCTGTGCGACGGTGGCGCGCGCGCCGATTTCGATTTCACCCAGGCTGTAGGCGTTGGCGCGATCGCCAAGAATCGCGCGATCGTGCAAGATGAGATGCCAGGGAATGGCGATGCGCGCGCGCTGATGCACGAAGGGCGTGCCCTCAATCTTCGCGTCGAAAAGACGGAGCCAAAAAAGCCGCCACGGATTGAACGGCTTCGGCGTCCACGCGCAAAAAACCGTCCAGGAAAATTCCCAGAGAAGACGAAGGACGCGATGGGCGAACGGCCAGGGAGATTGATGCGCGAGCTTTTGATCTGGATTGACGATTTGTTTTTGCTCCATGGCGAACGAAATCAATTCTCCAGCACTTTGAGCAATGAATCCACCGCGCGGTTAATTTCGAAATGACGTGCGAAACATTGTTGCGCGTTCTCTCTCATCGTCGAACGAATATCCGGCGCGGTGTTTGACCAGCGTTCAATCAATCGGGCGGTCCCGAGTAAATCATCGGGTTCGATATAACCGGCGTTCGCCGCCTCGATTTCACGCCAGATATTAATGCGATTCGAAATCAGGACGGGCAAACCGGCCGCAAGCGCTTCGACGACAGACAATCCGAAATTCTCCTGATGCGAGGGAAGAATGAAAGCATCAGCAGCTTGGAGCGCGGCAGATTTCATCGCGCCTTCCAGCATGCCAGTGAAGATAACCGACTCGCCCAAGCCCGCGCTCTCCACGCGCATCCGCAATTCTTTTTCCCACCGGATTTGGTCCGGACCAGCGAGCACGAGCCGGAGAGCTTCGGTCGAATCGCGTCGGCGCGCGAGCGCGTCGATGAGCAGATCGCAACCTTTTTTTGGATGGAGCCGGCCGAGAAAAAGGAGAAATCTCCAGCCGCGAAGCGCCGGATATTTCTCGAGAAATATTTCTCCGGAACCGACTTGATCTCGTGCCTCGACGCCGAGCGTTGAAACTTTCTCGCGACATCTATAAAGCCAAAAAGATTTCCGCGCAGTTCGGCGTTCCTCTTCGGAAGTGAAAATAACGGCGGTTGCATCGCGCAAAACCCGGTAGTCAGCCCACGGCCAATAGAGCCATTTTTTCAGGTGCTTCAGCGGATAGGTCCGCTTGAACCACGGATCGAGCATCCCATGCGGAAAGACGTAATAAGGAATCTGTGAGCCGGCGTATCGTCGCCAAGCCGCGAAACTCTGATATTGCCAAATTCCGTGCACGATCACGCGGTCGAAGTGTCCGCCCTCGGCGCGCAACCAGGGCAACAGTTCGCGAGAATATCCGTAACCGTGCCTGCCGTGACCGAGCGCTTTCCCGGGAAGACGCGACCTGCTCAGCCACTTCGACTCCGGCGCGTCGAGCGTCACGATCTGGACTTCATGACCAGCGCGGATTAGTCCTTCGCTCAGTAATTGGACCGCGCGAACAACGCCGCCTGTGGCCGGGTCGAGGGTGCGGACCATTTGCAAAATTTTCAACCCAGCTCCTTCAAAGTTGAGGCGCGAGGGCGCGATAGATTCCGAGATACTGCGCGATCATCCTGCCAGCATCGAAGCGCGTTGCATTCCGCAGCGCCTTATCGCTCCAGAGCTGGCGTTCGGCCGGATCGGTCAACCGCAAAATATCCGCGGCGAAAGCAGCTTCATCTTCGAGCGGATGCATGAGAGCCGCATCGCCACACACTTCGGGCAACGGACCAACGTCGCTCGAGATAACAGGACAACCGCAAGCATGCGCCTCCGCGGCCGGCCAGCCAAAACCTTCCGAGCGCGAAGGATAAACAAGCGCCGTAGCGCCGTTGTAGAGCGTTTCCAATAATTCGCTTTCCGGAAAGACGACTTCAACCAAACGCGATGACACACCCAGTTTTCGGCCTAACGAATGGATACGCAAAGGCAGCGGATCGCCCGCAAAAACGACCTGACCATTCCACTTATCTTTGGTCCGGGCGAAAATCCGAAGGACGCCATCGCGATTCTTGCGGCGCTCATTCGAGCCGACATGAAGGACAAAAGGCCGGGTCGAATCGAGCGCGCGGATTCGTTTCAGACGTGCGATCACTTCAGGAGCCGGCAATTTTCGATAGGGATAATTCAGGCCGAGAGTAATCACTTCCAATTTCGGCTCTCCGCCAGAACCGAGGAAACGCTCGGCATCCGCGCAGGTTGCTCGCGAAACACAGGCGATCGTGCGGGCGCGCCGCAAACTGCGCAGAATCCAACGCTGCAAAATTTTTCCGGTCCAGGAAGCGGGACAATCGGTATCCTCGCCGAGCGCGCCGCGAACCGCGAGAAGATCGTGGCAAGTGACAACAACCGGAACAGCCCCGGCGCGCTTCGCATACATTGCATTCGAATGATCGCAGATGTGAACCAGCGCTGGACGTTCCGCGATTTTTTTCCGAAGCTGAGGCGGAAACAAAATAAATTTATCGATGTAACCGAGCCATTTCGCGATGAACTTGCCGGCGAGTTGAAAATTGCCGAAGAAAGGCTCGGGCCGAATCAGCTCGACCTCGATGCCGGCAGCGCTCAAGCCGCGGCGCAAGAGGGCCGCGAATCGATCCATGCTTTGCTGCTGATCGGGCGGATAATTACCGATCAGCAGAACCATTTGATTGATCCCGGCGCTTGGCGGACCGATGGAGACGATCGGCGTAAGCGGAGCGGCGGCCGACGATTCGTTTCGCTCGAGGGGCGTCTGTTTTTGCCCGGGCAGGCTTTTTGATTATCGGCTCGTCGGCGTTCCGTGCCGCCAGAGCGAGGCCGGTAGTGAAAACTGCAAAACCGAGGATGGTCGGCTGACCAAATTGTCCGTTGATCAACGGCAAGAACCCGGCACTAAAAAGGAGAAGCGGAAGGATATTGTTCGCGCGAACCGACACCAGGCAGAGCCAGCCGATTCGCACCACCACGGCGCAACGCCAGACAATATAAGCCAAACCGAGGATCGGCCCGCTTTCCAAAAAAATGCGCGTCCATTCTCCTTCTGAAAGCAGAAAGGTGGAGTGCCCGGTCAGATATTTCGCGCCGGCGTTGGTGCCGATACCCAAGCCCCAGCCGAGGAATGGCGCGCGGATCATCGCATAAAACCCTTCTTCAAAATTTTCCAAAATCCGCGAAATCAAACCGGCCCCGATCGATTGATCGCTCGCGGCTGCCACCTCGGTGAATCGCGTGCTTAAAACAGTAAAGCCCTCTTTGAAGATCGCCGTCTTCGTCACGAGATAACCGATTACCACTGTGATGACGAGGACCTGGCCGAGACGATTGACGGCTTGTCGCCGCAGAACAAGAACAACTGCAAGAGAAGCAATCACGACGGCGCACGCCCCCACGACGGAACGGCTGCCGGAGACAGCGACACCGATGACGAGCGCGCCCGCGGAAAGAAACAGGAGCCAGTTTTTGTAAACATTTCGATTGAGCGCCGCCCAAACGAGGTAGCCTGTCGCCATCGAAAAATAAGCAACGACGCCAATGACGAACGAAAAAGTCGCGGCCGTGCGCACTTTGCCCATCCCGGCTGTGATCATCTCGCCTTCGCCACCAGCGGTGCGATTGACGAATGCGTCGGGCGATGCCTGGAATTGCGCGATCATCAAGACCGACATCGGCACGATGAGCAGCAGCGTCCACCAACCGATCTTTTTCACATCTTCCGGACGCAGCACGAGTGGCATCAGAAACATCAGAGGAAGGTGGAGAAAATTGGAACGAAATCCGTAGCCGCTCACGAAGGCGATCCCCGCCGGATAGAGATAATCCCACAACGGAACGAAGCTCACGAACAGGGTCAAAAAGCCGATGATGGCGAGCGAGACGACCCAGCCGTTGCGCGGGAAGACATGCGCCTTCCAGGCGAGAATGTAAATCACGACCAGGACTGGATCGCGGATGATGAGGAGCGGATTGGAAAGGCCGGGGAGAATCCATTTGCGTAACGCGCCCTCGATCAAAAGAAGCCAAAAATAAACCCAGATCAGCTGCCGGATGATCGGGATGATTTTATTTTCGGGAGGATTCGGGTTCATTCGCCGGTCAGGGATCGGATGGCGGCGAGGATTTTCTCGCCGTAATCATGCCAGGTAAATTCGCTTGCTCGTTTCTGCGCTGCAATCGCCATGCCAGAAATGTGCGCCCGATTCGCCGCGCACCAGTTTATTTTTTCCGCAATCGCCTCCGGCGACCGAATCGGGACGAGAAAACCCGTTTCGCCTTCAACGATCAAGTCGTCGCCGCCGGCGTTTTTCGTGGCGATCAAAGGAAGTCCGCAGGCCATCGCTTCCTGCTGCACGAGAGCCCGGCCTTCCACGATCGACGGGAGGAGGAGAAGGTCGCAGCTCCGCATCAGCTCAAGCACTTCGCGATGCGGCCGCGGCGGCTCATAAATGAAATCAGCGAACTGGTTGCGGTACCAGCCGAGCGGACGCAAAAGCAATCCCATCACGATCAGCTCGACGTGAGCGGATCCAATTAACTTCATCCCCGCGAAAACATCGGCGAGTCCTTTTCGTTGGGTGAGAGAGCCGGCAAAAAGTATACGCAACGGTCCGCCGTTGCGTTTTCGCGGCGCAGCTTCCACCTGCTCGGAGGATGGCGAACCAAACGGCACCACTACGCACGGTTTCGACGCGCGCGCATTTTCGGGAAGCGAATCGAAAACGAACGCGCTGGGGCAGATTACGAGCTCGGCGAGATCGAGCTCGCGGGTTTTCTGCGCGAGTTTTTTCTCGGAATCTCGCGTCCCGCCGAGCGTTGGTTCCCACTCGGGATAACGCTGTGCTTCTTCTTGCAAAAGACGCTGAGTGGTTTGCCAATAGGCAATCGGCAGATCGTAAACGCGGCGCACGCCGAGCTCGCGCGCGGTCTCGAATAATTGCTCGGCGCAGTCTTCGTAGGAATAAACCGCACGGATTTTTTTTTGCGCCTGCTCACTTTGGCGCAAAGTGCGGGCCGCAAATTTATCCAGTTCGCGCCAGACTTGATCGATACTGGCCCACCCCCGTTCGTGTTCGATCAGCCATCGCTGGCCCATTTTGCGGGCGAGCTGGCGAATGATTTCGCGCGCGGGGAAAATCTTGATTTTGTAATGCGGCAAGTCGTAACCGCGCCGCGCCATCTCGGAGCGGACATTCGCCGGAAGGGCGCGGACAAGTGGTGAGTCGTGCGACCAGCCGAGGGTGGTGACAAACTTCGCCAGCAATCCGGCGTCATCGAGCGCGCGCAAAACTCCGCGCACGTTGGCGTTTCCAAATGGATGCGCGAGCAGGACCATCTGACTTATTCCACCGCCTCACCGCGAACGATGCGCCGGTAAGCGCGCGGATAAAATTCTATCGGTTCCAATTCGGTCGCGAGTTCTTCCCGGGTGCGCTGGGCACGTTCCGCATATTCGGTTTCATTCATCTGCGCGGCTTGCTCGAGCAATTTCGCCAGAGCTGCAAAATCGCCCGGCTCGCAAACGAGCGCCTGCCGGCCGCCAGCCTCGGGCAATCCGCCATCGCGCGTGATGATGCAGGGGACACCGAGATGACGCGCCTCGATTGCGGTCAGCCCAAAATCTTCCTTCGTATTTGGCGGCACGACCATCCAGCGCGCATTCTTCATCTCTCGCGCTTTTGTTTCCTCGTCCACAAAACCAAGGACCCGGATGCCGGTCACTCCGCGCCGCTGGATGGCGTATTCGATCAAGCTGCGCAATGGGCCGTCGCCCATGAGCACGAGCGGCCACATTTGCCGGTCGATTTGCGCGGTCGCGTACGCGTCCACCAGCGTGTCGATGCCTTTGTTCGCAATCCAGCGTCCGATGAAAGCGAAGCCGGCCCGTTCCGCGGGTGGCGTCCAGCCCTCGGGCAATTTCGAAGTAGTCGCAACCTTTCGGCTGCCGGCGCGCTTGCGTTCGCCTTCCCATGTGTCCCAAACAAATTGCGAATTGTACCAACGCGCATCGGCGAATCGCGCGCTCAAGCGCCAGAGCAAACGGTGCGCGTTCCAGGCCCGCGGCATGTAATTGTGGATCGTCAGGATGAGGCGCTTGCGGAAAATTTTCGCCAGCGCCACCACGTCCGGCGAGGCATTCTGCAAATGGACCAGATCGGCCCAGCGAATCGCGGCCGCGAGATCTTTGTCGGCGCGCTCGCAAAATTCCACCGGCTCGTTGCGCAACATCGTCTTGAGACTCGGTTGTCGCGCAAAATGTTTTGTCTTTTTGAAACAGATCCGGACCTCGAAATCGGGCTCTTTGCGGACAGCGGCCGCAACGGCAAGAACGAACGCTTCGATTCCTCCATATGCGCCCTGACATGGACTAACGAGAAGAAGCTTGATTGGTTTCACGGTGAAACTGCCGCTGACTGCGACTGACCGATTTTCAGCCCGCGAGCGATCTCGCCAGCGATGCGTGGCCAGGCGGAGGTTCTTTCCTGCCACTCACGAAGTCGTTCGCCGCGCGCGCTCAGTTCCGCATCCGTGATGCCTTTCACTAATTCATTCGGTGTGGTCAACAGACAAACAGGCTCCGACTTGGATGCATCCGCATAACACGACAAAATATTCAAGCCGTGCGCGGCATACGCCATGAACGTGCCGGACTTCGTGATGCTCAATTCGTCCTGGGCAGAGAGCGCAAATGCGGAATTGGAAAGTAGTTCGGAAATTTTTCCTTCAGAGAGCGGACCACGAC
>DASXNS010000300.1:0-5641 GCA_036494865.1 Chthoniobacterales bacterium
GTCTTATTCGAGATGATGGTCGTGTAAGTGATGGTATCGCCTTCCCGCGAGTGATTATCGGGATGCGTTGTCGAGATTTAGTTTTTGCGAGCGCTTACGACCGCCTAATGGACCCGGCTACTTCTACCTGTTCGAAGACTAGCTAGGGCGGAGGACCCGAGAACAGCCTGACGCTACTTTGTCTCCAGCAGCGGCAGGAAAGCTTCGTAATGTTCCTGTTTCATTTTCTCGAGCGGAATGAAATGGAACGCGGCGGAGTTAAGAGTGTAGCGTTCGCCGGTGGGGGAGGCCGGATCGGGAAAGACGTGACCAAGGTGGGCGTTGCTTCGTTTCGCGTGCACCTCCGTCCGCTGCATCTCGTGCGAAGTGTCCAGGCTCTCGGCGAGCAGATCTTTCGAGATTGGTTTGGTGAAGGTCGGCATGCCGAGGCCGGCGTCGTATTTATCGAGCGAAGTGAAGAGCGGCTCGCCGGTAATGACATCGACGTAGAGACCGACTCGGTCGTTGTTCCAGAATTCGTTTTGGAAAGGCATCTCGGTCCCGCCCTGGCGCGCGACGTTGTATTGCTCCGGCTTTAAACGGCGTCTCAAACTGGCGTCGCTCGGCATAGGCCGGTTCGGATCGAAACCGATAGCCTGCTTGTTTTCTTTCTGAGCGAGAACGAAGAAGTAAATTCCGCCGGCGGCGAGCGCCGTCACCACGATGAGACCGATGTAGGTGCTGAGCGTCGACTTTTCTTCGCTGGTGATTCGGGTCCCGTACATGTGATCGTCTTGTTTGTGATTGAATCAGAGATTGGCCGTGTTCGACAAGCGCGATCTCATCGCCTTTGTCGGGGCCTATCCGTCGGCTAACTTCTCTTACTAAAAGCTGCGCCTCGCGCCCTGAGCTAGATGTTGAATGCGAAAAGGATAAAACGCTTTTGCTTTCGACAAGAGCGCGTGTTACTGCGAGGATCAGTTTTCTTAGTGCGGGCTGTGGCTCAGCTTGGTAGAGCGCTGCGTTCGGGACGCAGAGGCCGTGGGTTCAAATCCCACCAGCCCGACCACCCCCAAGTCTCGGCGCGGGATATTCTTTCGGTTTCTGAATCTGCCTGAATCGCGGTAGTCTGTGGCCAGATCAGATGAACGAGGCAGTGCTCACAACAATCGCGATCACCGGTTTCGGGATCGCCTTTTTCCATGCGGCGATTCCTACTCACTGGCTCCCATTTGTTTTGACCGCGCGCGTCCAAAAATGGAACCACCCGAAGACGATCGCCATCACTGCGCTGGCCGGCTCGGGCCATGTCCTGGTGACGGCTGCGCTCGGGCTCGCGATCACCGTTTTCGGCGCGGCGCTGAGTGGAACGATCGGCGACTGGTTTCCGCGCTTCGCCGGCGGAGCGCTTCTCTTATTCGGTCTCTACTATCTTTCTCGGCAGATGATCGGGAAAGGGCACGTGCACTTTCATTATCCGCACGAGCATTTGCACGAGCACGGGCAAGGAGCGGAAAGCGAGCACGCGCAACAGAACGGACACAGCCACGAACATTCGGTGAAGCCGATGTCCGATCGCGCGGCGATCTTAAGTCTCATGGCTTTCCTGACGTTGTCGCCTTGTGAAGGGTTTGTGCCTTTTTATGTCTCGGGCATTCGTTACGGTTGGACCGGGTTCGCCATTCTCACCGCCGTCCTCTCGGTGGCGACGGTCGCGGGCATGGTGGTCTTCACGACGATCACCGCGCTGGGCCTGGGCAAAGTGAAGTTGGGAATGCTGGAGAAATACGAAAGCGCCGTGATGGGTGCGTTGCTTTGCGCCGTCGGAATTTTGATTATGATCTTCGAGCGATGAAGCCGGCTGCATTAAAGGTCGACGACCGTGCGCCGGACTTTCGTGCTACGGCCGTCGGTGGTGAATATGGCTCGGGCCATGAAGTTTCGCTGGCCGATTTCCGCGGCTCGCAGGTCGTTCTTTATTTTTATCCGAAGGACGATACGCCCGGATGCACGGCGCAGGCGTGCGGCTTGCGTGATTCGTGGGCCGCGATCCGCGCGCACGCGAAGATCTTTGGCGTGAGCGTCGATTCGGCGGCGAGCCACGAGAAATTCATCACGAAATATCAGCTGCCATTTCCTTTACTGTCCGATCCGGAGAAAAAAATCGTGGAGGCTTACGGCGTCTGGATTGAAAAAAGCATGTATGGAAAAAAATATATGGGGGTGGAGCGAAGCACTTTCGTGATCAATGAGCACGGGCAGATCGCCGCGATTTTCCGCAAAGTGAAACCGGAGGAGCACGTCACCCTCCTGCAGGATGCGCTGCGAAAAGCCGCGCGCTGACGAAAGAAGCGGTTGCCAAGGCGCGCAACCGATGCTTGCATTGCGCTCCGGGAAACCGGCATGCTGTAAATCTCTATGGGGTCCCTGAAGAAACGCCGGAAAGCAAAAATCTCGAAACACAAACGCCGCAAGCGCATGAAAGAGAACCGCCACAAGAAGCGTTTGCGCTACAAGTCGTAATTTGCGCGGCCGCGCTTCGATCACTCGTTAGGCGCGTCCTTCGGTTTGCGCGCCGCGGCTGCTCCCGCTACATTCGTTGAAATGATTGTCGCGAAGATCCCTGGCGCTCTCTGCCGCCACTTTTTTCTTTGCGCGATCTTTTTCTCCTTCGTGCAAACAGGAGTCGCGCGCACCCGGACGCCGTCGCGTTCTCCCATTCCGCCGACGATTAAAACTACGGCAAAAAAAAATCCGCCGCAGGATGATTCCTTCAATTTTACGGCTGCGAAAGATCTCGCGCTCGAACCCGAGAACGCGCGAAAGGCGGATGCGCTGGCTGACTTTGTGGAAGGCACCCGGCTGGAAGAAAATGCCGACTTGGAAAACGCGCTGGCGAGTTATGAAAAGGTCCTCAATGTCGATCCGGGCCAATCGGAGCTGGCTTTGCGGGTGGCGGCGCTGCTGAGCCGGCAGGAAGATTTTCCGCGCGCGATCGATGTTTTGAAAGACGCGATCAAAGCCAAGCCGAAGGAAGCGGGACCTTATCTGCAGCTCTCGTTCATTTACGATAAGTATCTCAAAAAGACGGAGCAGGCGGCGAAGTACGCGAACCAGGCGATCACGCTCGATCCGCAAAATTTCGATGCCTACCAGCGTCTTTACGAAATTGCACTAGCGACTAACGACACCAAAAAAGCGTTGCAGGCGCTGGAGCGTGCCGCGGCTGTGAAAAGCGACGACCCGTCGTTTTGGATTCGTTTGGGCAAACTTTACGGGTCGATCGTTTTCAAACCCGAGACGGAGCCGAAGCCGGAGGACATCAAACGGGTGAACGATTTTTTCAAGCGAGCGGTCGATGATGCGGGCGACGACCCGGCGGTGCTGAAAGACGTGGCCGATTATTTTGCCGCCTCGCAGCAAGTCCAGGAAGCGATTCCACTTTACCTAAGGGTGCTGGAGCTGGAGCCGGACGATGCGAACGCGCGCGAGAAACTGGCCTCGGGTTTCGTGCTCACGAATCAGCGAGGGAAAGCGATCGAAATGCTGCAGGAAATCATCAAGCAACATCCGGAAAAATATCATCCTTACGATTTGCTCGCTCAGCTTCTGGATGACAACGGCCGCGCGCTCGACCGAGATAATAAGCCGGACGCCGCCAAGGCGGAATTCGCGAAAGCAGCCGAAAATTACGAGCAGAGTTTGTTAATTAATCCGGCGCACGCGAACACTTACTTGCGCCTCGCCGAACTGTTGATCGCCCCGCTCAAGCAGAGCGAAAAGGCGGCCAAGGTGCTGACCGAGGCGCGGCGCCGTTTTCCAGCGGTCCCTGAGTTTACCTACTTTCTAGCGCTAGCTTTGCGGGAAGCGAAACATCCGCAGCAAGCGGTCACTACTTTCGAAGAGGCGCTCAATGAAGCAGAAGCGGAGAACGAAGAAGTGTTGACCGCCCGCTTTTATTTCGATTACGGGGCGACTGCGGAGCAAGCAGGATTTTACGACAAGGCGGCGGACCTTTTCCGCAAATCGATCGCGCTCGATCCGCCGAATGCCGCCGAGGCTTACAATTACATCGGGTTCATGTGGGCCGAGCACAATATCCACCTCGAGGAAGCCGAAGACATGATCGGGCGCGCGCTTCAGCTCGATCCGAATAACGGCGCTTACCTGGACAGTCTGGGCTGGCTTCATTATCGGAAGGGCAAATATGAAGATGCCCTCAAGGAATTGTTGCGCGCGGCCCAGAATCTCACCCGCGATGATCCGGTCGTCTTCGAACATATCGGCGACACCTACGCGAAATTGAGTCGCGTTTCGCAGGCGCTCGATTTCTGGCAGAAAGCGATCGTCTTGAATCCGGAAAATAAATCGCTCGCTGAGAAAATTGAAAGCACCAAGACAACGATGAGCAAAGGTCCGCCGGCAAAAATCAACCGGATCGACTAAGATGCGCGCGACCGGTGCGCGTTTTGCGCAGCAGCAATTGCGCTCGATGGAATGACAAAATATCCCACACCCTGGCAGCGCAAGATGATGTGGGCCGCGCTGACGGCGCTCTTCGTCGTGCTGCTGATCACGATCGCCTGTTCGGTGGTGTGGATCATGGCGAACCTGATCAGTTTCATTCAGCCGATTCTGATCCCGGTCGCGATCGCGGCGATCCTGGCCTATCTCCTCAATCCGGTCATCGAAAAAATGACGGAGCGGGGACTGGGGCGGACCAAAGCAATTCTTTCGCTCTTCGCAATTGCGTTCCTGGCGCTGGGCGCTTTGGTGGCGTGGCTCGCACCGATTGTTTCGGTGCAGGCGGCGAATGCCGGACGCGAGCTGCCGCAGTACACCTTGAAGGCGCGCGATACATTGGTCGATTTGATCTATCGTTACGATCACACCTTCGGAAATCCCGGCGGGAAACGGAGCGGCTCTCCCAGCGGTTTCATGAACTGGCTTTTGGCTTCGCCTGCCCCCCGCTCTACTCCCGCTCCCGAAACCATATCTCCGCCCGCGCCCTCGCCGCCGGCTCCGACGCCCGCAGGCGAAACAATCTCAGCCGTTCCCGAGAAGTTCACTTCGGCGGATCGGCTCCGCATTCAGGCCTGGGTCCAAAAGCAATTGCCGAATCTTGAGCGACAGCTCCCTTACTTTAGCGAAAAAATCTGGCTGCTCTTGAAGCAAAGCATCGGCGGCTTTCTCGGCGTCACCGGCTTTCTGCTCAGTTTGGTGATGGTGCCGATTTATTTATTTTTCCTGCTCAAGGAAAGCCCGGCGATCGAGCGGCGCTGGCGCGAATATCTTCCGCTCCGCAATTCGCCTCTGAAAGATGAAGTGGCGGCCGTTCTGGCGCAGATCAACAATTACGTAATCGCTTATTTCCGCGGTCAGCTGATGGTTTGTCTCATCGATGGAACGGTGATCGGGTTCTGTCTTTTTCTTTGCGGGCTGAACTTCGCGCCGGTCATCGGGCTGCTCGTTGTCGTGCTAACGATGATTCCGTACATCGGCATTGTCCTTTGCTGGATTCCGGCGGTCCTGATCGCCGCGGCGCAATGGGGCGATTGGACTCATCCGCTCATCGTCACCGGCGTTTTTCTTATCGTGCAAAATCTGGAGGCGATCTTTGTTGCGCCGCGTATCGTCGGCAACTCCGTCGGCTTGCATCCGA
>DASXNS010000301.1:0-1600 GCA_036494865.1 Chthoniobacterales bacterium
GGTTGTCACGATTGGTTTTCCGCTCGATCTGCCCAAGACGCCGAGTTTCGGAATGATCGCGGGCTTCGATCGGAAATTTCTGGGCCGATATTTTTCCACCACCCATTTGCGAGTCAATCTTCCCACCCAGCGAGGCGAGGCCGGCGCGCCGCTTCTCAATTTCAAGGGCGAAGTCGTCGGTATTCTCGTCAGCAGCATTGAGAACGGCTCCGCCTGTTATGCGTTGCCGATTGATGCGGCGGAAAAAATCCGGAACGACTTCGTGCGTTTCGGCGAGCCGCGTCACGGCTGGATCGGCATCAATGTCGCCGAGGGGGAAAAATACGTGGACGGCTCGCGCGCGGAGATGACCGAAATCATGCAGGACACCCCGGCCTTTGGCTCCGGCGTGAAACCGGGCGACATTCTTCTCCAGGTCGGCAAGACCAAAGTGCACGAACCGGAAGACGTGATTGATGCATCGTTTTTCATCTCGGCTGGCGACACCGTTCCGATCACCGTCATGCGCGGAAACGAAAAGTTGACCTTCGAAATTCAGGCGGACTTCCATCCGGCCAGTCATCATCCGCCGATGGCGGCAACGCTGACACCGCATCAAGGAATTCCGCTTCGGGTCGATTCTTCTCGCCGAACGCCGTAGCAAGAGCGCGCGTTTCCTCGCGCTAGCTTTGCAGCATCTTGCGAAATTCCGTTTCGTCGACCACTCGCACGCCGAGCTTTTTCGCCTTCTCCAACTTGCTTCCCGCTTCTTCACCCGCGAGCAGGAAACTGGTTTTCTTGCTCACGCTGCCGCTAACTTTTCCGCCGCGCGTGATGATCGTCTCCGCGATTTCATCGCGCGATTGACTCAGCGTGCCGGTGATCACCCATGTCGTTCCTTTGAAGCCCGGCGCGGCACTGCCTGTTTTTTCTTCCCCGCTAAAGCGCAGTCCCGCGCTCCGCAATTTTTCGATCATCTCCAGATTTGCCGGTTCGCGAAAAAAATCGTGAATGCTGCGCCCGACCACTTCGCCCACATCCGGAATGCGCTGCAATTCTTCCAGCGAACTTTTCACGATCGCATCCAGGTCCGGAAAATGATTCGCCAGCGCGCGTGAAGAGCTCACCCCGACGTGCAAAATCCCCAGCCCGAAAATGAGACGCCAAAGCGGACGCGATTTGCTCCGCTCGATTGCGTCCAGCAAATTACCCACGCTCTTTTCTCCCATTCGCTCCAAGCTGCTGAGCGTGGCGCGCTCCAATTTATAAATGTCGCTCAAATCGCGGAGCAATTTTTTCTCGACTAGCTGGCTCACCATCGCTTCGCCGAGCCCTTCGATATCCATCGCGCCTCGGGACGCGAAATGTTCGATCCGTCGCCGCAACTGCGCCGGGCATTGCCCATTCACGCAGCGGACCGCGACCTGGCCCGTGTCCTTGACGACAGCGCTTCCGCATTCCGGGCAATTCTCCGGCATCCGAAATTTTCTTTCGCTGCCGGTCCGAAGATCGGTTCGCACACTTACCACCGCCGGAATCACTTCACCGGCTTTTTCGATCACGACAATGTCGCCCATCCGAATGTCTTTCCGCTCGATTTCTTCCTGGTTGTGCAAAGTCG
>DASXNS010000302.1:0-12649 GCA_036494865.1 Chthoniobacterales bacterium
AGCCAGTCCCGCATGTTGTCCGGGAAGTAGGGATCGTGCGTGGTGTACCGCGGCCAGCGTTTGAGCAGATAAATCGATGCTTTATCCCGGCGGCGCGCGATTTTTTTCTTTTCCTCCACCGAAATCGAAAGATGACCGGCATGACTGAGCGTGGCGTAGGGCGTGTAAACACACCGCATTCCCGACTCCCGGATCTTGAAACAAAGATCGATGTCGGAGTGTGCGATCGGCGTGTTCACCGCATCGAATCCGCCCAAACGGATGAAATCGTCGCGCCGGACGGCGAGGCACGCGGCGGAAAGAGCGGCCACGTCGCGCAAGGATTGCGCGAGATTAAAATGCTCGCTGGAATCCGCCGCGCGTTGATGGAACGCTGTCCCGGCCAATCCGCGCACTCCCATCACGAGCCCGGCGTGCTGGATTTTTCCGCTCTCATAAAGAAGCTTCGGGGAGACTGCGCCCACCTCCGGATTTTCGAGCGGCTCGATCAGATTCTGAATCCAATCGGGCTGGGCGGATTCGACATCGTCATTGAAAAAAATCAGGCGTGAACCGGTTGCGGCTTCCGCGCCGAGATTGCATTTGTCGGAAAAGTTGAACGGCTTGTCGTAGGGGGCGAACCGCACCGTCGCGTTCTCCACCTTGATGCTCTGGAGCGACTCGGCCAGTTTGCTTTTCGTCACGATCACGATCTCCAACTCCGGATATTTTGTGTGGCGGGGCAATTCCCGCAGGCAAATCTGCGCGCGCGTGGGCGAATCGGTCGGCACAATCACGGAAACGCGCGGCCAGGCCGGCATTTTCAGGCGGGCGCGATTCGCCGTCGGGTACTCAATGATTTCAGCAGGCAAATTGCGCCGGCGCATTGCGTCTCCGAGCGCGGCGAGGTTCGATTTACGTGCGTCCGGTTTGCCCCCGAGCGAACCGGAAGCCGGATGTTCACGCCAATGATAGAGGACGTGCGGAATGTGCCGGATGGCTCTCGCACGTTCCGTCGCGCGCAGAGCAAAATCGTAGTCCTGCGACAGATCGAATTCCTTCCGGAACCCTCCGATTTCATCGACGAGGGAACGCCGATAGGCAGTCAGATGCCCGATGTACATAAAAGAGCAAAGGAGTTCCGGACTCCATTCCGGCTTGAAGAAAGGCGAGTGCCGTTCGGCTCCTTCGCTCCAGCGATCTTCGTCGCTGTAAAAAATTTCCGCCTCCGGAAAATCGCCGATCGCGCTGGCCAGTTCAAACAAGGCAAACGGCGCGAGCAAATCGTCGTGATCGAGGCACGCGATGAAATCACCCGTCGCCAGATTCAGCGCGCGATTGGTATTCTCCGCGATCCCGAGATTCGTTTCGAGCCGCTCGAATTTAATTCGCGGCTCGCGCAAGACCCACTCCTCCAGCATCGCGAGAGTGCTTGATTCACCCGAGCCACCGTCAACCAGGCAGAGTTCCCAGTTATCGTAAGTTTGCGCGCTGACCGAAGCGAACATCTCGTCCAAAAAAAGCGCGGCCGTATTATAAACCGGAACGAGCAAACTGATTTTGGGTCGCGGCTGGAGCTGAGCTGAAAGGCGCCGCTGCGCTTCCAGCGCGGCTGCGGACGGTTCATGCTCGCTGATCCATGCCGCGTATCGATTCGGCGGCTCAATCGCCGGCGCCGCTGGCGGTTGTTCCGGCGGCGCTGCCGGCTTCGGCGCCCGAGAAATTCCCAGGTTGCGCGGCAGGCGCTGGATTTCGCGCAAGATTTTTTCGCGGAGTGGCCGGCGGATTTTCGGACCGATCGGGACATGGAAGCAGCGTCCGTTTTTCCGGCATGCTTTCTTTGCGGCGCTCAAGGTTCGTTTATGGTCCTTGATCTGAGCTTTCAGCTTTTCTATGTCCGTTTTCAGATTTTCGGTTTCAGCAGCGGCCTGACTCAGCTGTTCGTGCTGGCTGTCCATGACGAGCTGGGCTTTCGCTCGATCGCGGCGCAGCGCCTCGAAATTTTGCAACTGTTCCGCCTGCGCCTCTATCGTGAGCTGCGCTTCGCTCTGGTCGCGCCGAAGCGCTTCCACATCGGCACCCGGCGTTCGGAGATTTCTTAGCTCCTCTGCCTGCGAGTCCATGATTTCCTGCGCTCTCCGGCGATCGGTGAGAATTGTCTCAAACTTTTGCTCGAGGTCGGCAATCACGCGCGCCTGATGGTCCATGATTTCCTGAACCTTCCAGCGATCGGCTAGAAGCGAATCGAGCCAGACTTGGCGCGTCTCGAGCGCGGCACACCTGCGTAACGCTTCATCGAGGCGAGCTTGCGCATCGATCCGATTTGCCGCCAATCGGTAGGCCGTCAGCAAATCTTCCGGAACTCCTTTCGCCTCCGCCAATTCTTTCAGCAATTCCGACGTTCGTTTTCCCACGAGCGATGTGATCCCGAGACCGATCCCATCAGGAAATTCCACCGCCGGTCGAGCAGCGCTCCATTCGAGCCATGCGGTTTTCGGATTGTCCGTTCGCTCCAAGGCCGTGCCGTGGACGAGAACCAATCCATTCGAAGAGAGCTTGGATTCCCAGAGGGCCAAATCGGATCGAAGGGTCGCGCCGGCGTCGCAATCATCGAGCAAAAGCAGGTCGACGCTTCCCTCGCTAAATTCGTTCGCCTTCTCGGTGGAAGAGTGATCCGAAAATCGAATCAGATCGCCGTAAAACTCCTCGCCGTAATCCCGCGCTTTGAGCCAGGCAAGATCGCCGGTCTCATTTGCACCGGCATGTTCCCGGCGCACGGCAGTGCATCGGCAATCGAGATTCTCGTCGCGCGCAGTCTGGCAAAACGTAAAGCAGGCGTCGCCGTCGCCCAGGCCGAGCGTCACGATTGACTTGGGCTTTTGACTGGCGACGAGGTCGTGGAGCAAGGCCAGGTGAAAACGCCAGGGACCGCCGCTATAAAATCTCGGCTGAAAACTAAGAAGACCGGGAAGTTTCTCTAGCATCAAAAGAGCGTGGAATCGGAAATGAATTTACGGAACGGGTGTTTGATCCGTTCAACGTTCAATAGAGAACCATGGAAGCCTGCATGTCTAACGATTCGCGAAAATCCTTGTTGGAACGCGGGTCGGTATTGAAACTCAGCCTGGATGAGCTTCGGAGCGGGTTTCTAGCTCTTGATCTGGGCGGTCGAATCGATCCTGGCGAGTGGCATTGCTAGGTTTTAGCCAGTCAGAAAATCAAGCACGGCTCAGCGCAATCACTTCCTCGACCAGCTCTCGGAAATCCGCGCCGAACCGATCAAGGGCGAAGTTATTTGGAAACGTCGCTCGCGCATTTTCGCCTAACGACCGCACCTCATTTTTTTGCTCGGCAACATCCGGTATTTCATAAATGAGACGCTTGACCGCGGATGCAGCGCACGCCTGATAGATATTTGCGGCCCGTTCTGACGTTGTAAGAATCACATCAGCAAGCGCCAGCGCAGAACGCAGTTTCTCCCCTTCCCGCAACTGTTGCTCGGCATTCGCATCGTCATGCATCCACCAAATCACCGCCGCGCCCGCGCTCTTCGCACTTCGCACCGCCGGTTCGCTCCGAATGGTGTTCGCGAGCACGCAATCAAAATCGCGCGCGAACTTCAGCGACGATTCCAGCCCAGTCAGGATAAGCGGATCGATGATGAGCGGAATTCCAGCCGTTTCATAATTCTGGCGCAAGGGGCCATCCTCCGCCGCCAGCACCACGACGAAGATGCCGTTGTTCCTGCACCAGATCGCCAGGCGCAGTAAAAGCATTGGCGCGTGACTCAGGGAAAGTTCGTCGGAAACAAAAAGAAGATCGCGCGAATCACGAAGCGGCTCGCGATTGTCCTTGCCGAACATGCGAAACGTCGCGGTGGAATCGGCGTGCGACCAGTCCCGCATGTTGCTGGTGAAAAATGGATCGCGCGCCACTGAGCCGCCCCATCGTTTCAGCAAATAACTGAATGACTTGTCCCGAGGATGCGCGGCAGCCGACCGAATTTCTTCGCCTCCGATCGCATCGGCCCCGTCCTGCAATAGAGTGGCGAAGGGTGTATAGACGCAACGCAGGCCGGCTTCGCGCAGTTTGAAACAAAGATCCACGTCGGAATGCGCGGTCGGCGTGTTTTCCGCGTCGAATCCGCCTACCCGAAGAAAATCCTCCCGCCGGATCGCGAGACAGGCGCCGGAAAGCGCGGAGACGTCGCGCATCGATTGCGCGAGATTCCGATGCGCGGTCGTATCTGCGGGAAGTTGATGAAACGCACTGCTGACCAGACCGCGCACGCCACTGATCAAACCGGCGTGCCGGATTTTTCCGGTGGCATAAAGCAACTTGGGTCCAACCGCTCCTACCTCCGGATTTTGAAGCGGCTCGATCAAGTTTTCAATCCAGTTCGGTTGGATCGGTTCGATATCGACGCCGAGAAAAATCAGGCGATCGCCATCGGCAACCGCCGCGCCGCGGTTGCACATTTCCGAAAAATTGAATGGTTCTTCGCAAGTGACGTAACGAATTCCCCTTCGGTCCGGATCGGATATTTCGAGCGCCCCGGCCAGCGTGGCTTTCGTCACGAGAACGATCTCGTAGTCGGGATAGAAAGTGGTTTGCGGCAAACGATCGAGACACCGTCTCGCGGGCTCGGTCGAATCCGAGCCAATCACGATGGAGACTTTCGGCCATTGCGAAATCTTTAAACGAACGCGATTGGCCCGCGGATATTCGAGGACCTCGGCGGACAAATTCCGGCGGCGCATCGCCTCCTCGAGGGCGGCGAGTTTCGGATTGCGCGTGTCCGGTTGGCGAGGAGCAACAGCCGGCCGCGAATGTTCGCGCCGATGATAAAGGACGCGCGGGATATGCACGATCTCGCGCGCGCGTTCGGTGGCGCGGAGGGCCAGGTCATAATCCTGCGAGCGATCAAATTGCGTCCGCCAGCCGCCCAGTTCTTCCACAAACCTGCGCCGATACGCAATGAGGTCGCCAAGATACATGCACGAATAAAGAAGCTCCGGACTCCAATCGGGCTTGAAGAAAGGCGCGCGGCGCTTGCCGTTCTCACTGCAGCAATCTTCGTCGCTGTAAAAAATTGCGGCCTCAGGTGATTTGCGGATTGCCGTCGCGAGTTCGTATAAAGCGAAAGGCGCGAGCAGATCTTCCGGATTGAGGCGGGCTACAAAATCTCCGTTCCCCAGTTTCAGTGCGGCATTTGCCATATCCGCGAGGTAAGGCTCGCCGTTGAGGCGCTCGATCCGAAGACGTGGGTCGCGTGCGCTCCACCTCTCGAGAATTTCCAGCGTCCCGGGCTCGCTCGAATCAGCACAAACGAGACAGAGTTCCCAATTTTGGTAAGTCTGATTCCTGATCGAGCTAAACATTTCGTCGAGAAATAGTGCGCGGGCATCGCAAAGCGTGACAAGCAAGCTGATCTTGAGATTTCGCTTCCAAAGCTGCGACGCCGCCCACTGTTCCTCCAGTTGCGATGTGTTCGGCTCGTGTTGCGCGATCCACGCGGCGTAGCGATCCATCTCCTCGGGTTGGGGCGAGCGCACGAGCTTCAGTGGCGTTTCCTCGGGATCGGTCGCTCTGTCTCTTCGACCGAAAGGATTGCGCCGCGTCCGCTTTAGCTGGCGCAAAATTCTCTCCGAGATTGGACGACGCTGCTTTTCTATTTCGGTAGGCCCGGCTTCCGCGGCGGCGCTTGCGATTTGTTCTTGCGCTTGAACCTCGGCCCGGAATTTGTCGCGATCGAGTTCCATCTCCTCCGCGGCCGCCATCCAGAATTTCACCTGTTCGAATTGCGCATCCATGATGACCTGCGCTTTTGCGCGGTCGCGGTGAAGATTTTCAAAGTCCGCTCGCGCCTGCGCGCATTCCCGGCGGAGCCTTTCGATTTCCTCGGCTTCGGCTTCCTCTGCGCGCAGTTCCGCAATCATCCGCGCCGCTGCGATTCGATAAACAGAAATCAATTCGCCCGCTGTCTCCGGCAAAGCCAGCAGGTGTTGCAAAAGAAATTCGCGCGGCTGGCTCGTTTTCAGCGCGATCCCAAGTCCGATTCCGTCGTGAACTTCCAGGATTGGTCGCTCGCCGGACCATTCGCGCCACGCGACCTTTGGCGGATCGGCGCATTCCAAGTCGATTCCGTGGAGGAGAATTAATCCGTCCGGCGCGAGCTTCGCTTCCCAATTGTAAAGGTCAGCGCGCATCTCTCTTCCCGAATCGAAATTATCCAGGAAAAGGACATCGACGCTTCCATCAGCGAACTCCGACACGACGCGCGGGCGATCAAGAAAATGGCTCACTCCGCCATAAAATTCCTCGCCGTAATCCATGGCATTTTGCCACGCGCGATCGTCGCTTTCTTTTTCTGCCGGATGCGCGCGCCGCACGACCGTGCAACTGCAAACGAATTTCTCTTCGCGAACCGCCTGGCAAAAGGTAAAGAATGCCTGCCCGTCGCCAAGTCCGAGCGACACGATCGACTTCGGTTTTCTGCGCGCCACTAGATCGTAGAGCAACGGCAGATGAAATCGCGTTGGCCCGCGGTTATAAAATCCCGGCCGAAAACTGAGCAGGCCTGGGAGGTTCTCAAACATCGAACCGCGCTCAGACCCGGGAGACGCCGTGGATTTGGAATGGCGGGGAGGGTTACGCTTGGGCACTGACATTTTGACCGCGGCGAGCTATCCTCGCCAGTTCGGATGGAACCGGAAAATCTTCACCCAGACTTGCCGTCCCGCCACTTCGAACCTCGCGTTTACGGTGTCGGCGCATGGACCGGCCATTTGCATTTCGCCTGCGATCTGATCGCGACGATGCGACCGAAGCGTTTCGTCGAACTGGGAGTCGATCGCGGTGAAAGCTATTTCGCATTCTGCCAGGCAGTGGCGGAAAATAAAACCGGCACGAAATGTTTCGGTGTCGATACGTGGCGCGGCGATCAGCATGCGGGTGGTTACGATGAGACGACCTTCGCACAAGTGTCCGCGGACAATCGAGCCAATTACGGGGCGTTCTCGACGCTGATCCGCTCGAGCTTCGACGAAGCGCTCCCAAAATTTCAACCCGAAAGCCTCGAGCTTTTGCACATCGACGGTCTGCACACCGAAGCCGCGGTCCGGCGCGATTTAGAATTGTGGCTGCCGAAATTGCAGCCGAATGGGATTCTGCTTTTGCACGATGTCGATGTGCGGAGCAAGAATTTCGGGGTGTGGAAAGTCTGGGCGGAGCTGCAGGAACGCGGCCGCTCCTGGACGTTTCACGAAGGGCCCGGTCTCGGCGTCTGGCAAAAGCCACCCGCGATGGAACTACCTGGATTCCTCGAACAAATCCTGGCGGCGCCTAACGAGTCCAGCGCCGCCCTCGCGAAATATTACAGCGAACGCGCCGGCGAAATGGAGCGGAAGATCGCCCAGCACTGGCGCGATGGAACGATCCGCGACACGTCTTTCGCGCAACAAACGGTTATCCAGATTTTCCATCCGCGTGATGGCGCGCACCGCGAGGAAGAATCGGTTTATGCGCGGGTCGGACACGAAGGCTGGAAAAATGTCGCGATCGAATTGCCGAGCGATGCCGAGGCCACTCCGCTTCGGATCGATTTCGTCAGCGCGCTGACTACGATCGAAATCGAATCGATCCGTGTGCTTAAAGATGGCGTTCCCCTTTTTGTCGCGAGCGATCCCTCGGCTTTCGATGCGATCGCGCTGCGCGGAGACGCGGAGCGTTTGCCCGATTCAACTGTCCTCCGACTCAAAATTACCGGCATCGATCCTCAGCTCCATTTGCCGGCAATCGCGCCGCCGTCCGGCGATGGATCGCTCGTGGTGCAGATGCGCCTCCGCGTTCTGTCGTAGCCGATCTGCGGAAGAAGAAACGCGGCAAACCGCCGACTTGCCGCGTTCCTGAAAACTGGGCCGCGTTATTTCATTTTCGCTTGCGCCTCTTTTACCATCGCGAGGTGTTTCGCAATGACGCCGGAGGTCTTGGAGGCAAAGGCCTTCACTTCCGGATCGCTCCCGTTTTTCGCTTCAGCCTGAAATTCCGACAGATCTTTTTCGTGATCCTTCACCATTAGAGTGATGTATTCCTTGTCGAAATTGGCTTTATCCAATTTTTCCAGTTGCGGTTTTTCCTTCGACAGATCGACGCCCTTCGTCTTTGCAATCGCCATTAATTCCGCGTTCGCCTTGCTGTGGTCGGTCACCATGCGGGTGCCGATTTTTTTCACGTCGCTGCTCTTCCCCTCCTGCTGCGCCATGTGCCCCATATCGACTTCCATCTGACCGCCTTTCGCCGCTTCTTTCATGAACGACTTGTCCTTGGCGCTCAGCGACGCCTCTTTCTTTTGCGCAGCCGACGAGGAGGTCGCCGCAAAAGTAGTGAGGCTCAGGCCCCACGCCGCGACCGTAACAATCGCCATATTCGTAATTAATTTTAATTGGTTCTTCATAAGGAATATCTGGTATTGAGATCAACGCCGGTGGTCCGGCATCTAATTTTCGCGTGCTGGTCTTCTTCTGGACGTGAGTTTCCCGGTCGGAGGCGAGAGATTTTTCGCCGGTTAGAATTGCCTAACGATCCGCGCTCGGGCGCTGGTAAGAGCTTTCCACCCGCGTCGCCACGTCGCGATAACCGTAATCGGCTTCGTAGATTTGCTTCATGCAGGCGAGCGCTTTTTCCGGGTCGCCCATCTCCTCGTGAACCAGGCCGAGATTGTAAACGATTTCCTTCTTCATCGGGTCCATCGAGGTGATTTCCCTGGACGCTTCCTCGAGCTGCTTCGCCGCCAGGTCCAGCATTCCAAGCTCGCGGTAACAAAGCCCAAGCAGATTCATCGATCGCAAGCGCGCGTTTGAATTTTGGCGGGCGCGTTGCAACTCCGGCAGCGCTTCGCGAAAACGGCCCGCGTGCAAAAGATGTTCGCCCAATTCGAAACGCAGTTGCAAATCCGTCGGATTTCGCTCGGAGCGTTTCCGCGCATCATCGACCAGCAGCTCGGCCCGCTTTTTTTTCGCTAATAAGAGAGCTTCGGAGCGGCCGCGGTAATGCTCATCTTGCGCGCTGTGGGTCGCCAGAAAATCCGAGTGCTCCGCGATCTCGCGGTCCGACCGTCTCATCTGTAAATCGGAAATTTTCCGCAAGAGTCCCGGATCGTTATTACTCGTTAGGTCAGCCGCGTATTGATACCAGGCGATGGCATTCTCAATGTCCTCCTTCTGTTCCTGGAGCGCGGCCAAACGCCGGGCCACATCGGCGTTTTGCGGCTCCGCCTGATGGCGCGCGTAAGTTTCTTCGATTTGTTGATCGAGCGATTCGCCGGTCAACGCCATCCGGCTTTGTTGCTCCAGTGAGATCGCTGCTTCCTTGTCCTTGATCAGATCGCGATAACTTTCCGCCTGGGTCCATCCGCCGGTTTTCATCGAAGCGCGGGCCGATGCGTCCTTTCCCAGCCGGAGCGCTTCCGCATCGATCGGGTCGATGTCGGTAATGCGATTGTAAATTTCTACTTCGCGGTCGCTTTCCCCGAGATCGTGATAAAGCCGGCCGAGCTCGTGCAGAATTTTCGTGTCGCGCGGTTTCTTCTCCAGCAAAGTCTGGAGCGCAAAGACGCCGATCTCCGGCCAGCCAGCCGCGACCGCGGCCTGTTTCAAAACCAAATTCGCCTGGCGATGATACGGCTCCTCCTCCAAAACTTTTTCGATCAACTCCACCGCGCGCTTCGGATCTTTTTTCAGCTCCCGCTGCGCTTTCATCGCGGTGAGAGCGGAAGTCGAAACGTTGAAGAACGCTTTTTTCTCCGCTTTGAATTTGGTCACTTCGGCCCGGCGCAAAAGCTGGCGGCCGGTCAGAAATTCCGGTTCCTGTTTCAGGATGCCTTGGAGGAGCGAGATGGCGTAGCCGAAATTGCGCAGCTCGATCGCAGCGACGGCCTTGAGCCAGTGACCACGCAATTGTTCGCCAAGTTCCTTTTCCGTTTTAACCGGCATGTTCAGAGCAATTCCAGCTGCGGCTTTTCCGGCACGGCCGCCATCTTTTTAGTTCGCGAACCTTTTCCCGTTTTTTTCATTTCGGCGGCGCCATTCGGTTTTTCGAGGTGAGAAAGAATATCGCGGGCCCGATCCAGGATTACTTTCGGCACGCCGGCCAAGCGAGCCACGTGGATGCCATAGCTTTTGTCCGCGCCTCCTGCCACGATCTTGCGTAAAAAAATAATCTGCTCGTTCCATTCCCGGACGGCGACGTTGAAATTCGCCACGCCTTTGCGTTCCTCCGCCAGCTTCGTCAGCTCGTGATAATGGGTCGCAAAAAACGTGCGCGCCTTGATCTTGTCGTGCAAAAATTCCGCCACGCTCCAGGCAATCGAAAGTCCATCGAAGGTGGAGGTGCCGCGGCCGATCTCATCCAGAATTACCAGGCTCCGCTCGGTCGCGTTGTTGACGATGTTGGCCGTCTCGTTCATCTCAACCATGAACGTCGATTGACCGCGCGAGAGATCGTCGTTCGCGCCGACCCGCGTGAAAATGCGATCGACCAGTCCGATTTCCGCGCTCGCAGCCGGGACGAAGCTGCCGATCTGCGCCATCAAAACAATCAGCGCGACCTGGCGGATGTAAGTCGATTTGCCCGCCATGTTCGGACCGGTGATGATCGCCAGCCGAATGCGTTCTCCATCCAGTTCGGCGTCGTTAGGCACAAATTTTTCCTCCGCCAGATTTTGATCGAGCACCGGGTGTCTTCCATCGCGGATCACGAGCCGGAGGGTTTTATTTAGCGCAGGCCGCGAGTAACCGAAGAGCCTCGCGGTTTCAGCCAGCGCACAAATCACATCGAGCGAACCGAGCGCATTCGCGGTTTGCTGGATCGGTGCCAGCTCGCGCAGCGTTTCCTCACGCAACCTCTGGAAAAGCTGATACTCGAGTTGACGCGCCCGTTCGTCGGCGCCGAGAATTTTTGCTTCCATCTCCTTGAGCTCGGGGGTGATGAAACGCTCTCCCCCGACGGTGGTTTGCTTGCGCACATAGCGGGCCGGCACGTTCGCGAGATTCGATTTCGTGATCTCGATAAAATAACCGAACACGGAATTGAAACGAACTTTCAGCGACTTGATCCCGCTCTCAGCGATCTCGCGTTCCTGCAATTCCGTGATCCAGTTCTTGCCGTCTCGCGAACCCTGGCGGAGCTCGTCGAGATCCGGGTTGAATCCATCGCGGAAAATCCCGCCTTCTTTCAAAACCATCGGCGGGTCGTCGAGAATCGCGTCGTTTAACTTTTGGGCCAACTCCGGCATTTCCTGCAGTTGATTTTGGAGCGCTCGGGCGAGCGACTGCGGACTTCCGTTTTCCGCGACGTGATTGGTGCCGAAGGCCAGTCGCTCCAGCAATGTCTGAAGCGATCGCTTGAGCGCGGGAATTTGTTGCAGCGAAGTTTTTAACGCCACCAAGTCTCGCGCATTTCCTGAAGCCTGGCTCAATCGGCCGGCGGCGCGCTCCAGGTCCCGGATCGATTTCAGCGAATTCCGCAGCGCCGCGATCAAGTCGGCCTCGTGCAACAAATCGGCGATCATCTGCTGACGCCGTTCCAATTCATCCAGATCGCGCAGCGGCTGCAGAATCCACGTCCGCAATTTTCTCCCGCCCATTGGGGTGATGGTTCGGTCAAGCGCAGCGAGCAGGCTGGTGTTCCGCGCGCCGCGCGATTCCACCAGCTCGAGATTCACCTGGGTAGCGGCATCGAGCAGCACGTAATCATCGCGCGCATCGCAGCTGAGCGAAGTGAGATGATCCACTTTTCGCCTCAGTCGCTGCTTCAGATAATGAAGGATGGCGCCCGCCGCGCCGATCGCTGCCGGCAGATCGGTGCAGCCAAAACCGTCGAGCGATTTGACCGCGAAATGCTCGCACAAATTGAAGCGCGCATGTTCGGGCAGAAACGCGAAATCGTCATACGCGAGGATGCCTTCGATGTCGCTGAACTGCGCCTTCTGGGATTCGCTCACCAGCAATTCCGCGGGGGAAATCCGCGCGAGATCATCCAAAAGAGCGCTGATGTCCGTTGTCTGCGTGATTCGAAATTCGCCGGTGCTCAGCTCGGCATAAGCGAAGCCGAACAAGCCATCCTGAAAATAAATCGCGCCGAGATAATTCGGCCGGTTCGCTTTTAGCAAATCCATTTCACTCACCGTGCCGGCGGTGATGATCTGGGTAATTTCTCGCGTAACAATTTTCCCCGGCTGCGGTTCGCTGGTCTGGTCGCAGATCGCTACGCGTCTCCCAGCCTGGATCAGCTTCGCGATGTAATTTTGGGCCGCGTGATACGGCATCCCACACATCGGAACGCTGTTGCGATGAGTGAGCGCGAGATTCAACAATCCCGATGCTTCTCTCGCATCCTCGAAAAAAAGCTCGTAGAAATCGCCCAGCCGGAAAAGCAGGAGTGTATCGGCGGGCACGCTGGCGCGGAGCCGTTGATATTGCTGCATCATCGGTGTGAGCGCGTCGGCCATCGTTTTAAGATGAAATCAGCGCCTCGCGATTGCGAGCCGGAACTGCTTCCCGCAGCTCACGCAGTTTTCAGCCTTGGCGATCTTGCTAAGATTGCGTTAAGCAACCGCCTGATAAATTGTCGGGATGAAAATTTCCGAGAACCGCCGAGCACGTTCTATTGA
>DASXNS010000303.1:0-3607 GCA_036494865.1 Chthoniobacterales bacterium
TTGCCAAACCTCTTCAGAAGAATGCGGTCACCGAAGAACGAGCAAGTATGGGACAAGAACGACTGTTTTATTCAACACAGCCTTAGCGCTTGTCACAAAGTGCTATTGATCTTTCCGGTGCAGATTAAGCTGGCTTCGTGCAGGAATAGCTGATTTTCTTTTCGTTAGGTGGGCGCTATAGCTACTTTCTACTAGACTCCAATCCAAAACAGCTAACCTCAGCTGATACCAGCCTATGTATAACAAGAACAACCTTGGCAAACTAAAGAAGATGGACAGTCTCGCGCCCGACGTGATGAAAGCATTCTGGGCATTCGATAAGGCGGCGCTCGCCGACGGAGCGATCCCGGTTAAGTATAAGGAGCTGATTGCGGTAGCTGTCGCTCATACGACTCAGTGCCCGTATTGTATCGATATCCACGCGGGTAACGCACGCAAGGCTGGTGCCATTGAAGTAGAGCTTGTCGAAGCCGCGATGGTGGCGGCGGCGCTTCGTGCGGGCGCTGCGGTCACTCATGCGACCCATGCTCTCTCGGATTGATAACTGATCCCTACCCGCCGACGGCTTGGTAATGTCCTAGCCCGCGTTTCCACATGAAGTGCGCCGCTGCCCAGGTCAACAAGACCCAGCCGGTTTGAATGGCGAGGGCCTGCGCCATCTCGACTCCGCGGAGGCGTTCCATGAAAATAGCTATTGGACAAAAGAGTTCGTAATAGAATGGGAGCCATTTCATCGTGGCCTGAATGCCGGCCGGCATGATGTCGACCGGAAACATCTGGCCACCGAGAAAGTATTCGAAGGAATAAACGATGAAGACGATGGTGGAAATCTCGAGGATCCAAAAGGCCATCATGGCAAGGCTGTAGGTGATGAAAAATTGAATCAGCGCCGCCATTACTAGGGACAGGAGCGCGGCGATCCAGGCGAAAAGGTTTGTAGGCAGGACGAGATAGTCGCGAAAAAAAAAGAAGATCAGCGCGATTGGCCCGACCGTCACGGCGGTAAAGACGAGCCGGCCGCTCAGGAAAATGCTGAAGCGATAAGCGAGATAATCGACCGGCTTGGTGAGAAAGGAATTGATCTGACCTTCGCGGATGTCCGAGGCGATCTGCCATTCGTCTTCGGTAGGCGTGACGAGATTCGAGACGAGGATCGTGAGCAGATAATAGTAGATCATCGCGCCGTAGTCGTAGCCGTGCATGCCGCCGCCGCGCTCGTGAAACACGGCCCGCCAGAGAAAGACCGTCCCAGCCAGCGGGATCAAACCAAAGAGGGCGCGCAGGAAATAATTCCAGCGATAAACGAAAGTGTTTTGGAGCCCGAGATTGAAAACGGTGAGGTACTTTTTCACCTGGCGGTTGTCGCGCGCGACTGATTTTCTTCCGCCAGCTCAACCGCGAGCTGGATGGCGGCGATCATGCTATCGGGCCGGGCGAGATTTTTGCCAGCGATCTCCAGGGCGGTGCCGTGATCGGGACTGGTGCGCGGGAAGGGAAGACCGAGGGTCACATTCACACCTTCGTGGAAGGCATGAAGCTTTAGCGGAATCAAACCCTGGTCGTGATACATGCAGAGAACGCCATCGAAGGCGCCGCTGGCGGCGTGATAAAAAAGTGTGTCGGGCGGAAAGGGGCCGGTGACGGCAGCGCGCGGGCCGAGAATTTTCTGTAGCTCTGTAATCGCAGGCGCAATCGTTTCGATTTCTTCGCGGCCGAGCGCGCCCGCTTCGCCTGCGTGCGGATTTAATCCGGCGACCGCGATGCGAGGTTTTTGAATTTGGCGCCGCCGGAGAAATTCTTCCAGAAGCAGCCCGACGCGGATGATTTCTTCTTTCTTGAGCGAAGCGGCGACTTCTCGCAGAGGAAGGTGTGTAGTGAGCAACGCGACCGTGAGTTTTCCGCCAGTAAGTAGCATGGCGAAATTCTTCACCTCGCAACGATGGGCAAAGAATTCGGTTTGCCCGGGAAACTGGAAGCCGATTTGGTACATCCGCGCCTTATTAATAGGGCCGGTGACGACAGCCTGCAGCTCGCCGCTGCGAGCGCGAGCGACACTCTCCTCGAGCGCTGCCAGGGCGGCGCGCGCCGTCTCGCCGGTCGGGTGGCCTAACGAGCGGTCAGCCCGTTGTCCGATCGTCAAATATTCCGCGCTGGCGGGCAACCGGCCGGATGCGAGCGCGGCGTGGACAATCTCCGGGCCGATCCCGGCGGGGTCGCCGAGGGTAATGCCGATACGGAGCCGCATTGTGCATTCTCATCAACGGCGCGACGGCTCGCAAGGTGGATCGCCTCTGCCTCGTTGGCTGCGGAACTCGGGACGACAGTGGGGGCGCGCCGCGATTAATCGGCGATCAAAAGGTGCGGATGTACGCTTTTTGCCGCAGGCCCGCGATCCAAAGGTCCTGTTGCCGCTGCATTTCTTCCTGCATCAATTTCTTCTCGATGTCCGGCCGCAGCTTGGCCAACGACGGAGTTTCGCCGCCGCGCTTTTCTTCCACTTTCAGGATGTAGTAATTCCCTCCGAGCTCAATGATGTGACTGACTCGGCCGGGCGGCAGATTAAAAGCCACGTTTTCGAGAGGAGCAGCGAGCGTCTTGTGGTCGATCCATCCCCAATCGCCGCCGAGATCGCGGGTGCTGTCCTCGGAATACATCTGCGCCATTCGATCGAACGGCGCGCCGTCGGCGAGCTTCCCGAGGATTTCTTCGGCGATCGCTTTTTGGGCGGCGGAATTGCCCTCGGCCGCGTGCGACGGGATCATGATCAAGCGCAGCTTGACCTGTTCGGGAGAAGTGAATTCAGCGCGATGTTTGGCGTAGTATTCGTTGATCTTCGTGGGCGAAATCACCGTCACCGGCTTCACGTTCTTCCCGCGCATGGCCGAAACGATGATCTTATCCATCTCCATTTTCTTGAATTCGCTCAGCGAAAAATTTTGCGCCTGCAATGTCTTGACGAAGGTATTGCGATCGCCGCCAAATTCTTCGCGGACAATGTCGTTGACCCGCTCGTCGACAAAATGCTGCGGAATCTCGAACTTCTCTTTCTTGAATGACTGCACGATCAGCTGGCGATCGATCAAATCCTTCAGCGCCGCTTCCCTGGCCGCCTTGATTTGTTTCGCCAGCTCGTCGCCGGTGAATTGAGAGCGGAGCAGTCGCTCGCGGGGCGCGACCACATTGCGCACCTGCGAATAGGTAATCACATCGCCGTTCACGATCGCGGCGATCCCGTCCACCACCTGGCTGTCGGCGGCGAGAGCCCCGCGGGAGAGCGGCGGAAAGAAAACGGTGGCGATTGAAAGCGCGGCAACAATTATTAATCGGGTCATGCAGTTAGATTTTTTTGGTTAACTCCAAAACTTCGCCCAGCTGGCGATCGATTCTATCCGTACTTATGCGAGGGAATTTCCCTCCCACAAGTATAAAATCCCCGCGCCGGGTCAACATCAGTTTTCCTTCGCGCACCTCGACTCGGGTGACGCCTGCCCGGGAGGCGGCGAGCTTGATTTCGGTGAGAACGAGCAGGTTGTCAACCGCCGCCGGAAATTTTCCGAAACGGTCAAGCCAATCTTTCCGGAGGCGATCCCATTGCTCGCGCGTAGTA
>DASXNS010000304.1:0-2502 GCA_036494865.1 Chthoniobacterales bacterium
TTCCGTAGAAGCCGGCGAAATCGAGGAGCGGCGTCGCGCCTCTGTCGTTCACGATGATGTACCAAAAGCTGAGGAAGCCGACGATGAAGGCCTTCGGGTTTGATGTCAAAATGGCGAGCAGGGTGGCGATCGAAGCGATGAAAATAATTCCAAAAAAAAGCGCAGTGAGCCGCTTTAAACCTGCGCCCGCCGTAACGGCGATCGGCATCGCGCAAAAGATCACGCTGATTACCAGGGCGGAGCCGAATTTCCACCAGACATAACGTTCGCGCAGGCGCGGGACAGCATAAAGGCTGGCGATTGTTCCGGCCCGGAGATCCCGCGTGGCCACATCCGAGACGATGATCGCGAGGGCGGCAAACACGATCGGCAAGGCGGCTGCGACGGGCGCGAAGAGGGTGGTCACCGTGACACCGATGAAGGCGAGAAACGCCAATGGAAAAAGTGTGAACGTCAACACCGCGTCGCTCCAGATCGCCGCAAGAAAAGATCCATTGCGGGCGGGAACGAGCAGGAGCGCGACGACTCGGCGGGTCAGCGGCTTGCTCAGACTTTGCACTTTGCCGATCCATTTCCGATTCGTTTTGCCGGTTGTGGGACCGATTCGCACCGGATCGAACCGATGGAAAAGAAGAGCCGCGACCGGCAGCAAAAGAAGCGGCAGCAACGTGGAAACGATCCGCGGCGCGATCCATTCGCGTGTCATCGAAACGCCGGGAAAAATTAGCGCCGGCTTGGTTGGATCGAAAGGGGAGGAGCCGATGGAAACGGAATTAGTGTGCAGCGAGTGCTGCATTTGATGGATCATGAAACCGAAGCCGGTGAAATCGAAATAGCGCGCCCAGCGAATCCCGCCACCGCTTGCTTCATCTGTGACCACCAGACCAAAGAACAGCAGGTAGAGGAAAAAATAAGCGACATCGCCCAGCTTGCCCGCGAGCAGCGAGACCGATTCGAACAACACCGCGACCGCGGAAACAAGGACGATGGCGGCGGGCGTAAGCCAAAGGTATTGCCGGAAAAAAATCCACGGTTCGAGAGACGCTTCGCCGCGGACCAGGAGCATCGCCATCGAGCTGAGCATGAAGCCGGCGAGAAACGTGATGAGAAACGCGACGTTGCCGAGAAACTTGCCGAAGAGGTATTCGATGGAACGCATCGGCGTGGAAGCGGCGATGATTCCGCAACGCGAGTTGATATCGCGCCGGATCGAATTCGAAATCACGTAATAGCCGAAGAGACCGACGAACATCATGCCGAGGGAAGCGGTGCCCATTCCAAGCGCGCCGGAATTGTAGATGGCGCGCTGGCCGTTGATCTGGATGAGAGTTCGGCCGGTGGAAGGCGCTGGAATCCAAACGTAAGCGAACGCGCTCAGGAGCAGAAAAGCGATCGCGGTGGAGGCGCGGCGGAAACGGACCAGAAAATCCGCGCGGATGATGGCGACAAGACGCGCGATGGATTTCATGCAGTTGCTCCGAAGTTCATCAAATAAAGGAATGCGTCTTCGAGTTCCGGCTCGGCCGCGATCACCGGAATAGCCGGGGCCGGACCGACGAAGCGAATGTGAACGCCATCTGGTTTCCGCACCGCGCTCGAGATTTTTACGGTGAGGCGGAGGCGCTCGAATTCTTCCGAAGAAACGACGGCTTCCCAGACGTGACCGCGGCAAAGGCGGAGCAAATTTTCCGGCGCGTCCATTGTGAGCAGCGCGCCCTCTTTCATGACCGCGATCTGAGTCGCGATCGATTCAACATCGGAAACGATATGAGTGGAAAGGATGACGAGTTTGCCGAAGCCGATTTCGGAAAGGAGGTTGCGAAAACGGACGCGCTCTTCGGGGTCGAGTCCGGCAGTTGGTTCGTCGACGATGACGAGTTCGGGGTCGTTGATGAGGGCCTGGGCGATGCCGAGCCGCTGCTTCATCCCGCCGGAAAAACCGCCGACCTGTCGCTGCGCAACGCTGTGGAGGTTTACCGCTTCCAGCATCTCGATGATTCGTTTTTTCGAACCCACGCCTTTGAGCGCGGCGAAATAGCTGAGGAATTCCAGCGCGGTGAGATTATCGTAAACTCCGAAATCCTGCGGCAAATAACCGAGTTTTCGCCGCAACTCGTTAGGCCGCTTCGTTACATCTGTGCCGTGGAAAAGGATCCGGCCGCTGCTGGGCCGCGTGATGGTCGCGATCATTTGCAGCAGCGTCGTCTTGCCCGCGCCGTTCGGACCGAGCAGACCGATTACGCCGGACTTTACTTCCAGCGAAAGATTGCGGACGCCGTAATTTCCGCTGCGGAAACGTTTCGAGACGGCCTGGATCGCGAGCATCCTCGCTTATACTTCGAATTCGCGATCCGGGACAGCGCGTCCGAATGAAATCGGGAAGCGAACTTATTTCGTGGGTCCCATTTCCCCACGAGTGGCGGCAAGGACGAGGCCGGGTTCAATAAAAAGATTGATCGCGAAGTGAGCGACTATGCACGGCGCCAGACTG
Source organism: Chthoniobacterales bacterium (assembly GCA_036494865.1). Taxonomy (GTDB): domain Bacteria; phylum Verrucomicrobiota; class Verrucomicrobiia; order Chthoniobacterales; family UBA10450; genus AV80. The sequence continues at coordinate 2,492 of DASXNS010000304.1, forward strand.
CGGCCGGCCAG
>DASXNS010000305.1:0-3207 GCA_036494865.1 Chthoniobacterales bacterium
CGCGAGCGTCGAGCTGCGTTGCGATTGCAAGCGCAACAGAACGCAAGCTGCCTCCAAAATGGACGTTTTCCCCTGGCCGTTCTGGCCGACGAAAAAATTAAACTCAGGCGCGAAGTCAATTCCTAGCGATTCGAAGCAGCGAAAATTTCTCAGCTGAAGATCAGCGAGCATGGCGAAAATATTTAATCAGTTATTAAATGAGGTATGTCGCGCGACTCGGAATGACAACAGCGTGCGCAAGGCAGAAGGCCCCGGAGAATTCCCCCAACCTTCCTTCACAGATTGATTAGCTCGAGCCGGCTCGTCATCTGCGCGGGGACTCGTTTCTTGTGAAAATAGACGCCGCTGATCGGGGTAATGTCGGCCGGCCCCAAACCGACGGCCGCTCCAATGAAATTGTGATTGCAGAAAACACCATTGGTCGCATCCAGCCCAATCCACCCGGCGCCCGGGAGAAAAACTTCCGTCCAGGCATGGAGCGAACCTTCGGCCCGGCGCGTTTCCGTGTCGCTCTCGCGCAAATAACCACTCGTTAGGCGAGCGGCGAAGCCCATTTGCCGCAGGATTTCCGCCAGCAAAACCGTCACGTCGCGACAAGCCCCCCGGCCGAGCCGGAGGGTTTCCGCGGGAGAAAAAGCGGCGCCTTCTTCGCGCCGTTCGTAGCCGATGCATTCGTGCAAAGTTTTGTTCAGCTCGACCAGCGTCTTGACGGTATCACGCCTATTTTTGCTCGTAGGCGGGTCCCATCCCGGCACCGCGAGCCGATCCTTCGTTCGCCGCTCGCGGTAAGGAGCAAGGATCCTGGCGATCGCTGCTTCATATTCCACCGGCGTCTCGACCGCGCCCCGATCGAGAATAAAATGAAACGGATCTTTTTCGTCGAGATCCAGATTAATCGCGAGGCGGAATTCGAGTTCCTTCGAGCGTTCTGGGAAATAACAAGAGGCGACGATATTCTCGAAAACATCGCGTGAATAGCGCACGGTCGCCTTGGGCAGAGTCGTGAAATCCAGGCGGCGGACGCGACTGAAGCGGTCGCTCCGCGGAAAAAGGCGAACGTCATGGGGGGAAAATCCCACCGGCTCCTCATAACGATAGGTCGTTTGGTAACGCAGACCGAGTTTCACCGGCGCACCCTATTGCAAGGCTGGCGCAGCGTCCCGTAAATCGTAAAAAATTTTTCTTGCAGCCGCCTGCGAAATCATTTACTACCGAGACAGCTTTACAAATGTTCTGGGGGGAACAGCCGCCCTTCACGTCCGATCGGATGTGGGGGGCGGTACTTTTTTTGGGGACATGCTTCATGAATCGGGATCCGTTTCAAACCCGGCGCGGCTTTTCGTGGCCCCTCGCCCTCACCCTCGTCGCGCTCATCGGGGCGGCGGTGTTGACCATCGTTTTTCTTCGCCTGGAAACCTGGCCGGCGCGCAGCGCAAAACAGGGCACGGCTGAGCTGGAGCGGGTCGGCCGCGACGTTCGCGACGCCTTTGTGGAAGTGGCTCAATTGCAGCCGCGGATCACGATCAACGACCGGGTCTACCTGGAAAAAACGAACGCGACCGCGCAGCTCACGATTCTTTCCCGGCAGATCGAGGTCGAACACGAGTTGCTGCATACCTGGGCTGGAAGCACCAAGCGGGTGAAGTTGCACGGAACTTTTGCGGTCAAAGCCGGGTTCGATTTGCAACAGGATGTCGCAGTCGATCTGCGCGCGGATGAGATTTCGATTCGGTTGCCGCCGGCGTCGATCCTGGGTGTCGAGCAAAAACAGGTGGACGTGCTAGCATTTGAAAACGGCTTTTGGAATCGAATTTCGGCAGCTGATCTTGAAAGCGAGCTGGCCGCTCTGCCGGAGTTAGCCCGGCAAAAAGCTGCCGAAAGCGGCATTTTGGCTGAAGCCGAAACGGCCTTGCGGAAGCAGCTCGATGACCGAATCCACGCCGGCCGGCCGTTGCATCTCGTTTTCCAAAACAGCCCCGCGAAAGAATAAAACGCACAGCTCGAACACGCGCTGTGCCGGACGTTTCACTCCCGCATCCCGAGAACCCGCTTCCAGCCCCCTTCGTTTCCCGCTAAAGCATAGGGAAAGAAATGGCGCTCAAAAAATTCCTCATCCGGTCTTGCGCTGTGCTGCTTCTTGCCGGTTTGCTCGCGGTGGGCCTCGCGCCCGTCGGCGTCGCGGCTGGCCTGCGTCTTTGGTTCGCGTGGATGGCGCGCCACCAGGGATTGCAAATCGACGCTGGCCCAATTGAAGCGCCGCTCTGGCGTCCGGCCGTGCTGCATCGGCTCCGGATCGCGAGCCAACCGGACGCAAATTTTCAGGTGCACGCTGAAGTAGAGCGCGTCGAAGTCGCGCTTAATCTCGCCGCTATTTTCAGCCGAGCGCGCGGGCGCATCTTTCGGTCGCTCGCGATGGATGGCCTCGTCCTGAATATTCGCCGCAACCCCCAACCCACCGCTGCGTCACACGGTTCCGCCTGGCCGATTCTCGAGAATCTGCTCGCGGATAATTTCCAATTTTCGGGCGTGCAACTGCACATCGAAAACGGCACGACCCTATTTGATTTGCACGATGGTGCGCTTTCCGCAGGGGAGATTGGCCCGGGTGTTTTTACTGCACGCGAAATCGCGGTGAGGTCTCCTTGGCTGCACCAAAATTTTTCCCAGCTCCGCGGCGCGGCCTCGTGGCAGGAGAGCCGGCTCACTCTCGGCGCGATCACTCTGGCGCGTGGACTCGATTTCGAGACGATCGGCTTCGATCTCTCTCACCTCGGCGAAAGCCGGCTCGGACTAGAGATGAATCTGGACGCGTTCGGAGGAAAAGTACGCGCACGCATTTCCAGCGACGATCACGGGAACAAACGCACCTGGGACATGGCGGGCACCGCTTCCGAAATTTCTCTCGCGCAAATGTCCGATGCACTTGGCTGGACCGATCGCGCGAGCGGTTCGCTCCGCGCCTGCAAGTTCACTTTTCGCGGCGAGCTGGCGAAAATTGGCGACGCCACCGCCACGCTCTGGGCGGAAGTGACCGGGCTCACCTGGCGCGACCGCACCGCGGATACGATTATGATCGGCACCTCTCTTTATAACCGCGAGGTGCAAGTGCAGCAGCTTTACATCAAGCAGCATAACAATCAGTTGACTCTAACCGGCCAATCCGCCCTGCCGCAAAAATGGTCCGATTGGCTCAATCCTGATTTTCGC
>DASXNS010000306.1:0-7150 GCA_036494865.1 Chthoniobacterales bacterium
CGTGAGTGAGCTCGTGGCCAAAGACGTAAAGAAGCATCGGCCGCGGCAGCCCGAAAAAAGCGATGAGCCAAAGAATTGCGCCTAACGAGAAGAACCAAAATTCCTCACCGGCCCAAAGATGCTGGGCAACGGTCGCGCGGGCGAAGACAGTGAAAAAAGTCTGAGTGAGAATGGCGCAAATTGGCAGGAGAAAAACGCCGATGACGAATTTGAGCCAGCGGGTCGGAATCATGAACGGCTGACGCGCCGCAGATCGGCGCGGCGGAAGGCGCAGCCGCGTTAATTTCGCACGAGGCGAGCGGCGGCGACCGTGGTGCAATGTTGTTTTTGGTTTCGTTCCAGCCAAGAAGGTAACCGCAGATTACGCGGATCGCCCCGAATTAAGGAAGTGTATTTGGTGTGCGATTAAGAGTGGTTCTCATCCTGAGCCGCGCAGACGGCGAGGGATGACAAAGGAATTCGCTGAAGCGAAATAACAAAAACGTTTACGCGCGGCCCATGTAGGCGCCAGTGCGCGTGTCGATCTTCACTGTCTCACCTTCCTGAATAAATAACGGCACGTTCACCGTCTTCCCAGTTTCAAGCACCGCCGGCTTGGTCACGTTGGAAGCGGTATCGCCGCGCAAACCTTCCGGCGCTTCCACGACCTTGAGCTGCACCGAAGAGGGCAGCTCGACCTGGACCGGCCGGCCTTCCGTGGAAAGAACTTCCACCGGCAAATTCTCGACGAGATAATCCTTCGCGTCCGCCAGCAAATTCTCGTTCAAAGTCACCGTTTCATAGGTGTTTGGATCCATGAAATGAAATCCGCTGTTGTCTTTGTAGCTGAACTCGAGCGTCGTCCGGCTCATCTCGACCAGCTCCACTTTGTCGGTCGAGCCGAAGCGCACGTCGGCGCTTTTCCCCGTGCCGATATAGCGAATGATCGCCTGGACGAATGCGCGCAGATTTCCCGGCGTCCGATGCTGGACATCGAGAACGATGGCAGTGTTGCCGTTATATTTTATCGCCATTCCTTTCCGGAGATCGTTCGCAGCAGCCATAGGGTGGAGAGTGATAAATGAAGGCGGCGCGTTTTACAAGTGACGCTCAGAGCAGCTTCAATTTTGTCAGGTCCTGCGAATCGACGATGCCGACCGGCGTCTCCTCATCATCCACCACGACCAGATCGTCGATCCGATGGCGTTCGAGCAGATTCAAAACTTCCACTGCTAGTTTGTCCTGGTGGACGGTGACCGGGTTGAGCGTCATCAGGTCGCCCACCAAACGCTCCGCGATTTTTGTGTCCGACTGAAAATGACGAACGAAATCTCCGTGGGTGAAAATCCCGAGGAGCCGGCCATTTTCATCCGCGACGACTGCCGCGCCGGCGCGCACTTCCGTCATTGTTTTCAAGACCGAGCGAATGGCCGCATCCGGCGCGACCATCGCCAGCGCGTCTCGCGGCCGCATGATTTGATGCACCCGCAAAAGCAGGCTCCGGCCGATCATTCCGGCCGGATGGAAGCGGGCAAAATCCTCTTTTTGGAAACCGCGCGCCTCGAGCAAAACCATCGCCAGCGCATCGCCGAGCGCGAGCATGACGGTAGTGCTGGAAGTAGGCGCGAGATTCAGCGGACAAGCTTCCTGCTCGATATTCACGTCGAGAAATACGTCGGCGTTTTGCGCGAGGGTCGAATTCGCATCGCCGCAAACCGCGATGATCTTCACTTGGAAACGCGCGATCGATGGCAGGATGCGCAGGAGCTCTTCAGTTTCACCGCTGGCGCTGAAAGCAAGAACCACGTCGCCGTCCGCGATCATTCCGAGATCGCCGTGGAGCGCATTCAGCGAATCGAGCACCACCGCGGGCGAACCGGTGCTGGTCAAAGTCGACGCGATTTTATTTCCGATGTGGCCTGATTTGCCCACGCCGAGAACCACGACCTTGCCCCGGGCTTCGACGCATTCTTTAATCAGTTCTACCGCTCGGGAAAAATTATCGTCCACGCGTTCCCGCAACCGTTGGAGCTCAAAAATTTCCACCTCCAGCACACGTCTGGCCTTTCCAAGATAGTCCATTGCAGTGTATATTGTGCGCTCAGGCGCCCGAGCGGGCAAGAATTGCAAATCGCCATCCAGTCATCTCTATGAAAACTTATCTGATCGTTCCTTTCCTGATCGTTGCGGCTGCGTCTTCGGCTCTGGCGGAGACTTATACCGCACCGATCACGCCCAAACGCAGCAAGCCGCGCGAACGGCCCGCGCCTCCGGTTTCGCAAACCGAAGTGACCGGTGTGATTCCGCGCGCGATTCGCGGGGGAAATCCGTTTCAAATGCTCAACCCGCTTGCGCCGCGAAAGTACGGCACATCCCAGGAAGCCGTGACCTACGATCAAAATGATCCGGCAAAGTGGCGCGGGATTAAATTTTTCGAGATCCGGTTTTGACGGAAGCGACTGACCGTTTCGCGCCGGCGGCGGAACGGCCGGTGGTCGGCTGTTATTGCGCGACTTTTCTGAAGCCGGAGATGCTCCACATCTACCGTCAGATCACTTCGCTCAACCGCGTTTCGCCGTTCGTGATCGCGCAGAAGCGGGAAGACCCGGAACGATTTCCGTTCGAGAGAATCGCCGTGATCGGCAAACCGGTCACGCATTTCGCGCGACGCTTTTGGTTTAGACAAATTCGCAAGGCGCCCTGGCAGATTTCCCGGCGGGAAGCGAACGCGCTTCGTCATGTTCTGGGGGAAGTGAACGCGCAACTTCTTCATATTTATTTTGGACATATTGCCGTTCACCTTTTGCCATTGATCCGCGGGTGGGGAAAACCATCGGTCGTTTCATTTCATGGCGCCGATGTGATGGTGGACCTCGAAAAGCCGGCATATCGCGCGGCGACCAAAGCAATGCTGGAAGCGGTCCAGCTTGTTTTGGTTCGTTCAGAATCGCTTGGGCGTGCTTTGATTGAAATCGGTTGTCCGCCTCAAAAAATTCGCCTTCAGCGGACCGGCATTCCTGTCGATCAAACTCCATTTCGCGTCCGCAGCTGGCCCGTAAACGGCGCGTGGAAATTTCTGCAGGCCTCCCGTTTGATTGAAAAAAAAGGGCTGCAAACGAGTTTGCTTGCCTTCGCGAAATTCGCCGCGCGTTTTCCGCAATCCAGTTTCACGATTGCGGGCGAAGGGCCACTTCGCGCCCAATTGGAAATGCGCGCGAGAGAACTCGGGGTGGCCGATAAAGTTCTCTTCGCGGGGTTCGCAGCGCAGGAAAAACTCCGCGCCTTATTTTATGACTCGCATATTTTTCTTCATCCGAGCGAGCGCGGAGCCGACGGAAATCAGGAAGGCGTTCCAAATTCCATGCTCGAAGCAATGGCAAGCGGATTGCCGGTCTTCGCCACTGAGCACGGGGGAATTCCGGAAGCGATCGAAAACGGAAAGAGCGGAATTCTGGTAAAGGAGGGTGATGTCGAGCAGCTGACGGGCATGTTGGTCGACGCCGCGATCAATCCGGAAGTGCTCAATCTGATCGCACGCCGCGGCGCTGAAGTCGTTCGGGAAAAATTCGAGCAGGGCGCGCAAACACGAAAGCTCGAAGATTACTATTTCGAGGCAATGAACGATCGCCCGTCTTAATTATCGCGAGCCGTCGCGAAGAATGTTTCCAGCGCTTCCGAGATAACGTTGAAACTGAGATGTTGCGACGCATGTTTTTCCATCGTCGCGATGCTTTCCCCGCAGAATTTTCTATCCGTTAACAGGCGTAAAGCGATCGAAGCGAGATCGTCTATCGAGCGCCCGGAGCCGCAACTCTCAGGAAAGGCGAGGCGATCGATCGCGCCATTCCCGCCGACGCACGGAACGCGGCAAAGCAACGCATCACCGGCCACCTGGCCTGGGACGAAACTGGTGTCGAGCTGGAGGACGAGTTTGTGGCGTGCGACTTCGCGCAGATAATCGGGATACGCTAATTTGCGATCGAGGACGCGCAGTTTTTCCAAAGCGATTTCCCTCAAAAGCCGTGCGCCTTTTCGTTTGTCGTAATTAAAGACAGTGACCGTCTCGCCGGTTTCAGCGCTCAAACGCCGAGCCAGCAATAACGCCGCGAGATGATTTCGGGAAGCAACATTCCATTCGCGCGTGCCGATAAAAATTCCCGCGCGTTCCGCGATCGGGCGCGAAAAATTCCAGCGTTCATCATCCACCGGATACGGCGTCGGAATGAAGGCGACGCGCTCGCGCTTAGGATGAATCATCCGGAAAAGGTCCGCCGCCTCAGGTGTGGGAGCGAGGCAAGCATCGGCGCCCGTTACGATCCGCACAAAGCGCGCGAGTTTGGTGGGATCGCGCAGTTGATCGGCGATTTGGTGCAGGCCGGTTTCTTTCAACGAGACTGCAACGAAGCGTCCTTGTTTTTGCAGCGCGCTCAGCGCGCGTTCCGACGCGCGAAAATCGCCGCGCAACAAAAGGAGTACCGGCGTGCCTTCCGTGATGGCCTCTTTTGGATCGCGATGAAAACTTCCGCGGGTGCAAGCAGCGTAAGCATGGAAGTTGGTCGGTTGATGCGTTTGCGTTATTTCGCCTGCGCCGTCGGTAAAATGCTGTGCGAAATCGCGTCCGCCCGGATTCAGAACGGTCAAGCGAAACTGAGCGGCATCGCGCAACGCCATTGCTAATCGTCCGGCGTAGCGGCCGGCGGCGGCGTGGCCCTGAGTATTTCGTCGGAAGAAATTTCATCAGAGGGATGAACAGGTTCTGCGCGCCGAATTTGAACGGGACTCTCGCTCGGCTCGACCGGCTGCGCTTTCAACACCGGTTTGTCCGGATCCGGTCCGACGGGTTCCGCTTTCAAAACTGGAACTCCAGAATCCGTCGTCACTGGTTCCGCTTTTAGGACCGGCTTGGTCGGATCAGGCAGATCGGTGGCCGCGCTCTGAGTCAGCGGCTCTTCCGTCTCCGGTTTCTCTTTTCCCGGCGGCTGCTTTGGAGTGACGGTGGAATTGACGGAGTTGTACGGATCGTTCTCGGCGAGAAGGACCGGGCCTTTCACAGTGATCGGCGCCACTTTGGCCGGATCAACCGCAAGCGATGCGCGCGGAAATCCGGACGCAGGCAGATCGCGCACCAGCCGCGCGCGCGCTTCGCCATGGACGTTGCACGGTTCAGTGGGCATTTGCGATGGCGTCGCGATTTCCATGTAAGTCGTGCGCCGCTGAACCGTCTCGCCACTGGCTGATTTCACCGCGTCGTAACATTTATCGGTCGCGAGTAATCCGGACCTCGTGCAGATCTCGACTTTTTTCAGCCCGGCCGGCTGCGGAATTTCGCGCGCGGGATAGCGCTCGCTCGCCGCATTCATCACATCGACCCAGACCGGCAGCGCGATTTCGCTTCCGAACGCGCCGCGATAAATGCTTTGCGGTTTGTCGAAGCCTGCCCACACCGCGCAGGTGAGCGAGCTGTCATAGCCGGAAAAGAGCGCGTCGGTAAAATCGTAAGCAGTGCCGGTTTTGCCCGCGGCCGGGATTTTTTTAAGTCCGAATTTTTCGCGAGCGACCCGCCCGGTGCCGGACCGAAGCGCATCCACCAGGCACGAATGAACTTCGTAGGCGATCTCCGGTTTGATGACTGTTTGCCGCCCGCGATCCTCCGGAGTTTTCCAGACGACAGTTCCATCTTTTTCTTCGATCCGATCGAGAATGTAAGGCGCGCCCGCGCGCCATCCACCGTTCGGGAAAATCGTGTAAGCAAGCGCGAGTTCGCCGAGTGTAATTTCGCTGCTGCCCAGAAACGTGGCCGGGAATGGCCGGAGTTGTGAGCGAATTCCGGCGGCGTGGCAAAGTTGAATGACCGGATCAACGCCGACCGTCATTCCGACCCGGACGGTGGCGGCGTTCTTCGATTTCGCCAAGGCCTCGCGCGCAGTGATCGGTCCTTCGTAGCGGTTGTCCTCCCGCTCCGGTCCCCATTCGCCCAAAATCCCTGTCGTGCCGCCGATCATGACCGCGCGATTATCGAGCGCTGAATCTTCCACGAGCGAACCAGGGAAAAGTCCATTCTCAAAGGCCGCCGCGTAAACGAATGGCTTGATCGCGGTCCCAGCGGGCCGCTTCGCCTGCAAAGCGCGATCATATTGATTGTGCTCGAAATCGCGTCCGCCGATCAGGACGAGAATGCCGGCTGTTTGATTATCGAGAGCGATGAGGGCGCCTTGCAAATAATCGGGCGACACCGTCACGCGCGGAACCGCGAGTTGCTTCGCGTTCCGATAACGGCTGGCAAATTCTTCATAGGTCGGATGATTGTAACCTGGCTGCTGCTCCGCCTGCGCTAAGTGCGCGCGCAACGATTCCTCCGCGACCTTTTGCAATTCCGCGTCGATCGTGGTGTGAATGCGATAACCCTCATTCATCGCCCGGTCCCATCCCACCGCCGCGATGACTTGTTGCCGGATGTAATCGACCGCGTAAGTCTGGCCCTGCGCGCTCTGCCGGCTGCCGATGAGCAGATCTTCCGATTGTGCGGTCTCGCATCTCTCGCGCGAGATGAATCCGAGATCCCGCATTCGGGTCAGCACAACATTGCGCGCCTCGCGCGACGCGGCGCGATCGCCCCATGGCGAAAGTTTGTTCGGACTTTTGATTAAGCCGGCGAGCGTCGCGCATTCGGTCAGCGTCATGTCACGCGCCGGCTTGCCGAAATAACCGCGCGCCGCCGCCTCCGCTCCATACAATCCACCGCCGAAATAAATTCGGTTGAGATAAAGTTCCATGATCTTCTGCTTGCCGAAGCGCTCCTCGATTCTGCGCGACAGAAAAATCTCGAGCAGCTTGCGCCGGAAAGTTTTTTCTTTCAGGGCAAAGCTGTTCCGCGCGAGCTGCTGCGTGACCGTGCTCGCGCCCTGCCGCACATGGCCAGCGGTAAAATTCTTGAGCGCGGCGCGAATGATCCCGCTGAGATCGTAACCACCATGCTGATAAAATTTGTTGTCCTCGACCGAGACCACGGCGTTGACGAGATCGCGCGGCAATTCGTCGTACGGGACCGTCTCGCGATTCTCCACGTAGATTTGGCCGAAAATCTTGTCGTTCCGATCCAGAATCACGCTGGCCGATTCCATCTGCTCCAGCTTGGAGAGATCGAAAGTCGCGGCTTCCTGGCTCAAAACCG
>DASXNS010000307.1:0-7950 GCA_036494865.1 Chthoniobacterales bacterium
CCGCCGCACTTAAACCCCAGGTCAGTCCCGATACTTTTAAGCGCTGGTTTTCCGCAGTGCGGCTGGTCAACGCGACCGATAGCGAGTTCACCTTCCGCGTCCCGAACAACATCTACCAATTTTGGATTGAGAGTAATCACATGGCGGCGTTGCAGGCCGCGATCGTGTCCGCATTTGGCACTCCGCGGGCGGTGAAATTTTCTTCGGTCTCCGAGGGTTCGGACAAAATAGTGGAAGATGTTTTGCCGGAAATCGCGATGGGAGAATTTTCCCGCGACAACGCACGGGACGCCAAACAATCCAGCACCGCGCTCGGGCTGAATCCGCGGAACAGTTTCGAATCGTTCGTAGTCGGTCCGACCAATGAGATCGCGCACGCCGCCAGTCTGGCCGTCGCGCAATCGCCGGCGCGGACTTACAACCCGCTTTTTATTTACGGCGGAGTAGGACTGGGGAAGACACACCTGATGCAGGCGATCGGCCAGTTCGTCGGGATGAAAAAGAAAAACGCGAAGGTGATGTACCTCTCGAGCGAACTTTTCATTAACGAATTCATCGACGCGATCCAGCACAATAACCTGGTGAAATTCCGGAAGCGCTACCGGCAAGCCGACCTGCTCTTGATCGACGACATTCAATTTCTCGGGGGAAAAGAGCGCTCGCAGGAGGAATTTTTTCACACCTTCAACACACTTTTCGACGGACATAAACAGATCGTGCTCTCGAGCGATCGGCCGCCGTCGGAGATCGCGAATCTCGAGCACCGGCTCGTTTCCCGTTTCGAGTGGGGACTGACCGCTGAGCTGCAGCCGCCGGATGTGGAAACGCGCCTCGCCATTCTTCGCAAAAAAGCGCGCACCCTCGAGATCAAGTTGAACGACGAGATTTTCGATTTCCTGGCCAACCGCATTCGCACGAATGTCCGCCGGCTCGAAGGCGCGCTGATGCGAGTAGCGTCGTTCGCTTCGCTCAGCGGAAAAGAACTGACCGACGAAGTGGTCGAGCATTTGCTCAAAGATATTTTGCAGGAAGAAGCCCGGCACGCCGTCACGATCGAGCAAATCCAGCGGCGAGTGGCCGAGCATTTCGATGTGCGCCTCGCCGATATGACAAGCAAACGCCGGCCGGCTAACATCGCTTTTCCGCGACAGATCGCGATGTATCTCGCGCGGGAGTTGACGAAAGCATCGCTCAACGAAATCGGCGACGCGTTCGGCGGACGCGATCACGGGACCGTTCTGCACGCGTGCAAATTGGTGAAGAGACGGATGCAGGAACAGGACAAGATTCGCCAGACTATTTCATTCATCGACAGCGCGCTCCAACGTTGAGCGCGCGCTTGTGTCGGACCCGAGCCCCTTTTATTTTGGCGGTGCCTACGGAACGCGGCGAGATTGCGGTTGCCGAATAAAATCGTAAGCCTTACATCTTAGCTTCCTGCTCATGAAATTTAGCGCGACGAAAGAAAAGCTGCTCGAAGGTTTGCAACAGGTGCAAAACGTGGTCAGCACCCGAACCACGCTGCCGATTCTTTCCAACGTTTTGTTGCAGGCTAATGGCGGCGAAATTCATCTCACCACGACCGACCTCGACGTGGGCGTGCGCGGAAGTTTCGAAGCAAACGTCGAGAAAGAAGGAGCGACTACTTTGCCGGCGCGCCGTCTCTTCACCATCATCCGCGAGCTGCCTTCGAGCGAAATTCAGGTCGAAGTCGATGGGAAAAATGCGGCCTCGATCCGGAGCGGCCAAAGTTTTTTCAAGATCCTGGGATTGCCGGAAGAGGAGTTTCCGCCGTTGCCGAAATTCGAAAACGCGAAGGTAGTGACGATTCGGCAAAAAGATTTGCGCGATGGATTGCGCAAAACTTCCTATGCGATTTCGACGGATGAAACTCGTTATGTTCTCAACGGTCTGCTCTTCAGCTTGAAGGACAATAAGCTGACGCTGGTGGCGACCGACGGACGCCGCCTCGCGATGGTGGACATCGACCTCGAATTTCCGCGCAGTCATGAGACGGACATTATCGTGCCGACGAAAGCAGTCACCGAGTTGCAGCGTCTTTTGACCGACGAAGGCGAAGTGAAGATGAGTGTCGGCAGCGGCCAGATCGCTTTCGATCTCAATAACACGCTCCTCGTTTCGAAACTGATCGAAGGAAATTATCCGAACTATCGACAGGTCATTCCTTCGGAAACGAAGGAGCGCGTCACCCTCGAGCGCGAGACGTTTCTGAATTCGCTCCGCCGCGTGTCGTTGCTGGCAAGCGACAAGTCGAACTCGATCAAACTGAATTTCACCAAGAACAATATCGACATCACCGCGAATACGCCCGAAGTGGGCGAAGCAAAAGAGTCGCTGGCGGTCGCCTACAAGGGGCGCGATTTTTCGATCGCGTTCAATCCGGAATTTTTCATGGCGCCGCTGCGCAATCTGACCGAGGACGAAGTCTTTCTCGATTTAATCGATGAGATGAGCCCGGGCGTGCTGAAAATTCAAACTCCCTTTCTCTACGTGCTGATGCCGATGCGGATCAGCTCTTGAGCGTCGATCAGCGCAATCACCTCATCGGTTTGGATGAGCTGTAAATTTCCGTCCAGCGTTTTGAGGACAGAAACATTTTCGTTGGCCGGCGCCCAAACCGCCGGATCAGTCGGTCCGAAGAGCAAAATGCATCGCGCACCAGCCGCAGCGGCGAGGTGAGAAATTCCGCTGTCGTGTCCGACGAAGAGAACTTTTTCGAGCAGCGCTGCCAGGTGCGGGAGCGGGAGATTTCTTGCGAACCGAACCGGTTTGCCTTTCCAAGCTGACTCCAGGAACTCCGTCTGCTCTTCATCCGCTTCGCCCGCGACTATGACAACGGTGCGATTTCGCGAGAGCAAATATTCGCCGAGTTTTTTCCAGTTCTTGATCGGCCAATTCTTTTTCCCGCTGCCGCTGCCTGGGTGAAGCGCAACGACAGAAGTTGCGCCGCGCAGGAAGTTGCGAGCGAATTCGCGATCGCTTTCGAGCGGATAAATTCTTGCAGCCGGATCGGTCAAAATTAAACCAATCTCCTGGAGCGGGCGCGCTAATTGACGGGCCGCGTGCTCAGATCCGTCCAACTTCGGCGGACCGGCAATGAAAATTTTCAGACCACAACGCTTCAGATTGCGTTCAAAGATCTGCTGTGGATCGAAAAGGTAACTTAGAATCAAATCGAAACTGCCGAAATAATCGATCAAGGAGGCCGGCAAGGCCGACCCTTCTACAAAAAATGGAGCCAGCGCCGCGGAATCGAGCGAGGAAATCGCCTTGGCGTAGAAACGTTTTTCCGCGAGCGCGGCGATCGTCTTCGCGCCGAGAATCTCGAGATGCGCTTGCGGGAATCGATCGCGCAAAAGGATGATCGCGGGCAGCGTGAGGATGAAATCTCCGATCGCGCCGCCGCGGATCACGAGAAGCCGAGTCAATATTTCGTGACCGCGCAAGCAAGCATGGCCGCACCGTAAAGCAGAGCCAGGCCATGAGTGAGACGCCAGCGTTGAGCGGTGCGGGCACTCCAATTTATCTGGTCGCGCAGCAGGTACGGCATTGTCACCCAAAACAATCCGATCACGATCAGAAGGTAAGCGAACACGGTGACGAGAAATCGGCTCGTCTCGTTCCGAAAAAATGCCGCATCGAGCAGCGGCTCCGCGGCGAGCAGGCAGAAAATGCCGAGAGCGCGCACCGCAAGAAATTCATCCACGAACTTTAAGACCAGAATGAAACCGACCGGCAGAAGGAAAAGCAGCGGCCGGCGAAAACTGGAGAACTCCCCCAATTCCATCGTGGCAAGAAGCCAAAAACTCCAGATCAGGTCCACCGTCAAAAGCGCGATTGCGGCTAAGCGCGACCGCGGGAAACGCTGCGCGAATGCGCGCGAGCGATCCGGTTTGATCAGCCCTGGCAAGCTGATCAGAAGAAGGAAAATGCCGGTGATGAACCCGGCGGTTCGGAGTGAGAGATGATAAATCATGCGGAAAGTGCAGAGGAGGTTTGCACGACAGGCGTTCCATACAAGCTGAATCCATTCGCCTGCGTGATCGCGACGTGCAGCATTTCTCCGGCATGTTCCGGTCTCCCTTCGAACACGACGATCTTGTTCGCGCGCGTTCGCCCCATCAGCCGCGCCGCATTTGTTCGGCTCGGGCCTTCACACAAAATCTCCACCTCGCGCCCAACCAGACGCTCGTTCGCGCGCCGGGCGGATGCGTCCACCACTGCGAGCAAATCTTGATTGCGCGCTTCCTTTAGCTGTTCGTCGATCTGCAATGACATCGCGGCCGCGGGCGTATCGCGACGCGGCGAATAACGAAAGATGAAAGCGTTATCGAATTGAATCTCTTCGACCAGCGAGCGGGTTTGTGCGTAATCCGTTTCTTCTTCGCCGGGGAAACCAACGATGATGTCGGTGGTGAGGGCAATTTCGGGACGCGCTTTGCGGATGCGCTCGACCAGGGCCCGGTATTTTTCTGCGGTGTAAGGCCGATGCATCGCCTTCAAAATCCGATTCGAACCTGATTGAAGCGGCAAGTGAATGTGCTCTGCCAATTTAGGGAGATGAGCGAGCGCCTCGATCAGGTCGGCGTGAAATCCAATCGGGTGCGGCGAAGTGAATCGGAGCCGCTCCAAACCATCGATCTCATGCAACGCCTCGAGGAGTTGCACGAAAGGAGTTTTACGATCGATCGAGGGAAATTCGTGCCGGCCAAAAAGATTCACAATCTGACCGAGCAGCGTGACTTCCTTCACACCGCGGGCGACGAGTTCTCGCACTTCACGGACAATTTCCGCGATCGAGCGGCTGCGTTCCGCCCCGCGAGTCCGGGGCACGATACAAAAAGTGCAATGCATGTTGCAGCCCTGCATGATGGAAACAAACGCTGTCGCCTGACGAGGCGTGATCTGGTGATCGCGGATTGTCTCAGCGGAGCCGATTTCTTCCGCCGTGTCGCAAATGGAAAAGCGCGGATCGTCCATCTGCCGTGCCCGTTTTTTCTCGAACAATTCTTCGACGTAGTCGGCCACCCGATGAAATTTCTGGGTGCCGACGACGAGATCGACGTGCGGGAGCGCGGCCAAAAGCGCATCGCCGCGGGCCTGCGCCATGCAACCGAGAAACCCAAAAACCATTTCCGGGCGGCGCTTCGCCACCTGGCCGAGCATTCCCATTTTTCCGAGCGCCTTTTGCTCCGCCATGTCGCGGACGCTGCAGGTATTTAAAAGAACGACATCCGCCTCGAATTCATGGGCGGCCCGTTCGTAGCCGCGGGCGACGAGCGAATGCGCGACCTGCTCCGAATCGCGCTCGTTCATCTGGCAGCCATAAGTCTTAATGAAAAATTTCGGCATCGAGAGCCAAATTGTGACACAGGGCGATCTTCCGCGCCATCACGCCATTATCCACTTCCCATCGGAGCGAGGTTTCGCATTTAATCGCCGGCCATGAACGAGAACGCACCGGCAATCGGCATCATCGGAGGAAGCGGTCTTTACCAAATGGAACGGGTGGAGAATCCGGCCGAGCAGCGGGTGCAGACACCGTTTGGCGATCCATCGGACGCATTGATCGGCGGGGAAATGCACGGGCGGAAGATTTATTTTCTGCCACGCCACGGCCGCGGGCATCGTCTTCTCCCGCATGAATTAAATCATCGCGCGAATATTTACGCGCTGCGTTCCTTGAATGTCCGCTGGATCATTTGCGTGACGGCGGTCGGCAGTTTGCAGGAAAAATACGCGCCGCGCGATGTGCTGCTTCCTTCACAATTTTTCGATCGCACCAGCCAGCGAGCCGAGCACACATTTTTCGGGGAGGGAATCGCGGCGCACATCAGTTTCGCCGAACCAATTTCAGCAAAACTGCGCAACATTCTGGGCGAATCAGCCCGCGCCATCGGCGTGAAAATTCACAACGGCGGAACTTACGTGAACATGGACGGCCCGGCGTTTTCGACCCGGGCGGAATCTGAATTGAATCGGCGGCATGGCTTCGACGTAATCGGGATGACGAATTTGCCGGAGGCGAAACTGGCGCGCGAAGCGGAGATCGCGCTCGCGAGCATGGCGATGATAACGGACTATGATTGCTGGAAGGTGGAAGAAGAACCGGTCTCCGCTCAGACGGTTTTTGAGCACCTGGTTGCGAATGCCGAGACCGCAAAAAAAATTCTGGCCGAGGTTATCCCGCGCATTCCGCAAGAGCCCGACTGGCCGGAGCACCGGGTCCTCGATTCTGCGCTTGTGACCGACCCTGGCCATTGGCCAGCGGCGACAAAGGAAAAATTGCGCGCGATTCTTGGCCGATTTTTGTGAGGGAGCGACGGAGCGGCATTGCCGACGCTGGAGAGAGAATAGCCGGTCTAAAAAAGGTACTTGCCAACCAAACGCGAAATATAGTAATTATAACAACCGTCGGGAGAATCCGACTCTAGCCTCCTACGGAGAAACTTAAAATGATCATCAAAATTGCCACTTGTTTCCTCGCCGTTGCCTTTCTTGCGGGTTGCGAATCGACCAAAACTACGAAACGCGAAACCATCCGCGAGATGACCGCACGGTACGCCGCTAATAACGCTACCGACGTGGGCGAACCGCCAGCGCCTGCGGAAGGTCCAGAAGATGTGCCTGGCGAAGGTCCGACTGATTTGAAGCGGAACCCGGCCCTGGTTCCTTCGCCGCTCCTGCGAATGAACGCCGCAGGCAGTCCGTAGCCCAGCCGACTTCTCGTTAGGTCAGGCGGCGACTACATCCACAGACCCCAGGAAAGAAGCGCGGACGCATCCTGCCAGACGCCGGATTTGCTGTCGCCGAGCACCACTACGATGATGTCGCGACCCGGCCGCGCGCCGCTCGCGATCAAACAATGACCGGCCGCTTCGGTGTAACCGGTCTTCATTCCGTTGCAAAACGGAAGGCGTTTCAAGACCTTGTTGGTGTTTTCCAATTCGCGGGTGCGGCCATTCGCATAGCGAAAAACAAGGCGCGGCAGACAGACGATGGAACGAATCGTCGAATTCGCGTAAGCGGCTTTCGCGATGATCGAAAGATCGCGCGCCGAAGAATATTGCCCCGGCATCGGAAGGCCGTTGGGATTGATGAAATGAGAATGGGTCGCGCCGAGCTCGCGCGCTTTTTGGTTCATCAATTCAGAAAAAGCCTCGACGCTTCCAGCGGCATCGCGGGCCAGGCAGCGGGCCACGTCGTTCGGACTTTTCACGAGGAGCGCACGGAGCAGATCGATCCGCTGATACGTCTCGCCTGGCTTAATATTCAACTTCACCGGCTCCGCAAAAGTATCGACTTGGTCCACCGTCACTGGCCGATCGAGAAATCCGCGCTCCGCCACGATCAACGCAGTCAATAATTTCTGGGTGCTGGCAGCAGCACGCGGCGCGTCGGCATTTTTTTCGTAAATGATCTCGCCGGTCCGCGCGTCGATTACCATGACCGAGGCTGCGCGGGTGGAAGGCGCTATTTTCGAGATCGTCGCCGGGGAACCATTCGCGGATTCAGCCTTCGGGATTTCTTCTTCAGATCCCGAAATTCCAGAGGGGCGGACCGGATCGAATTTTTGCTTTGATTTGGCCGCGACGCAGAGAAGGGCACACAGGACCGTACAAAACAGGGTCGTGCATTCCTTTTTCATTGCTGGAAATTTGGAAGCACGATTTCGGCCACGCAAGGGATTCATGCTGGACGCCTCATCCGCGTTGAATCAGCTCAATCTCGTAACCTTCCGGCGCATCGATGAAGGCAATCGCGCCGGATTTCCCATTCGGGTGCGGCCCGTCCGAGAGCGGATAACCTTTTTTCGCCGCCTCGCGCGCGAATTTTTCCATGTCGTCCACTTCGAAAGCGAGATGAGTGAGATCAGGACCGACCACCACCGGTCCGCTCTGATCGAATTTACAGATCTCGATTTCTTCT
>DASXNS010000308.1:0-3665 GCA_036494865.1 Chthoniobacterales bacterium
GCTCGATGACTTCCCTGAATTTCGCGCGCTTAATCCGATGGGCCGGTCCGGTCTTCCCTCTTTAACGCTTTCCAAATTTCGTCGAGTTCCTTGAGCGTGGCGTGGCCCAACTTTTTCCCGCGCGCCCGCAACTCGTCTTCGACTCGGTTAAAGCGGGAGACAAATTTGTCGGTGGCGCGTTGCAGCGCCGCTTCCGCATCAAGTTTGTTTTTACGCGCCAGATTAACCGCCGCGAAAAGCAAATCGCCGATCTCATCCGCTATTGCTTCCCGATCGCCGCTGCCGATTGCTTCCTTGGTCTCGTCCAACTCTTCCTCGACTTTAGCGACCACGTTGGAAATTTCAGTCCAATCGAAATTTACTCGGGCCACTTTGCTTTGCGCCTTCTGCGCCCGCATCAATGCAGGCAGCGCGCTCGGAAGGTCGGCGAGATAGTGAGCGTCCGGCGCGTTTTTTTCTTCGGCCTTAATCGCATCCCATTGCTTGATGACGGCGTCCGCATCGCGCGCATCGCTTTCACCGAAGACGTGCGGATGCCGCCGGATTAATTTCTCCGTTACGTCGCTTAAGACTTGCTCAATTTGGAAGCGGCCATGTTCCGCTGCGATTTCCGAATGCATCACCGCGAGTAAGATCAGGTCTCCGAGTTCTTCCCGCAGATTCTGATCGTCACCGGCCCGTACCGCAGCGGCGACCTCATAAGCTTCCTCGATCAAACCGGGCAGGAGCGATTCGTTCGTTTGCTCGCGATCCCAGGAACAGCCGCCGGGCGCGCGCAGCCGCGCCACGATTTCACAGAGGCGCTCGAATTGGCCGCCGATTGATGGTCGATCCTCCACTTCGTCGGCGTTAAATTCGCCAGAGCGATCGGTGAGTGCGGAATTCGGAAACTTCGCCGGTCGTTTTTTTGCCGACATAAATGGTGATGCCGATAACGCTCGCGAAGGTGGCCACAAAAATGAAAGCGACCAGCCAGGAGGGAATATGCCCGACTCGTAAAGCAGCGTAAAAGCCACCCATTCCTTGCAGCGGCGCATTGGCGTGCAGGAAAATTTTAGTGATCCACGCCACCATGATCAGGATAAAAATGAAAACGTAATTGCGTTTCAAACGCCGTCCGACGGCCTCCAGTTTAGTGATTTTAAATGAGGGCAAAATCAAATCCTCGCAGACGAGCTTCTTCCATTCGCCCTGGAGCATCGCGCGATTTTCCATCACCATTGGCACGAGAAAATGGGCTTCCAGCATTCGGACCCGCGCGCGAAACGCGTCGTAAAAACGGTAGCGCCGCGCTTCGATCCAGAGCATTCCCCAGACGATGGCGAGATTGAAAAAGAAGATGATGTGCGGCACTTCGCGATTCGAAAACGCGATCGTGATAATGGCGGTGCTGCTGGTGATGGCCCAGTTGGTGGTGATGTCGAGCCGTTGCCGCCAGACCATGATGCGGCCGAGCTCGCCGCGGTAAAAATGCGACATCGCATTGACGTAGCCGGGGTCGTAAATGCTTTTCTGAAGCGAGATCGTCGCTTCATCCGTCAGTCCAGTAATGTTTTCAGTTGCCACGCGTCCCCGGATAATTCGATAACTCGGATTGCCCCGTCAATCCAATCAATCGCTCGCTCTCTTCAATGTCGGCACTCCTCTCCGAAATTCTCGATCCGAAACTGATCGCTCTCGAGTTGCGCGAGGGCACCGCGGCCGAGGCGATTTTGGAAATAGCGGAATTGCTTCGCGATCACGGACCGGTGAAGGACTATTATCAATTCGCCGATGCGGTGATGGAGCGGGAGGGACGAAGTTCCACTAACACGGGCGAAGAAGTCGCCTTTCCGCATGCGCGCACCGATCTGGTTAATCGGATCGCCCTGGGAATCGGGCGGAGCACACCCGGCATCCGGTTCGGCCCGGGGAAAGAGCTGGTCCACCTGATCTTTCTTTTTGCGGTTCCAAAACAAATGGTGACCGACTATCTCGTCTGCCTTGGCGCAGTGGCGCGGGTGGTGAAAGATAAAGCGAGACGAGAGGCCTTGATGATCGCGCCGAGCGGCGAGGAAATCGTTGAGCTGCTCCGTGGAGGAGCATTATCGGTCGGGTAACTGTAGGCGTTCGATTCCGTCTGGCGTTTTCCTTCTGTCATCCCGAGCCGCATGGACGGCGAGGTCCTTCCGCATCTGCGCGGGTCAGGATGACAGGACCGCATCGCGGGCCGGTCGATTTTTCGCCGCGCGATAATACCAGCGATGGAGCCGATGCGGTGAGACACCAAGATGGTAGAGAAGAATAAACAAACCGTTTTGAATACTAGTCCGCCAGGCGCCTTCCCGGGCATGACGTCGCGGCGAGCTTTGCACGGGCGGATCCAGCACCGCGATTTTTCCAGCGGCACGCAACCGCCGGGAAAATTCCACGTCTTCCATCAATGGAATTTTCGCGAATCCATTCAGGCTCGTGAAGATTTCGCGCCGGACGAAAATCGATTGGTCGCCATAAAGCGTCCCGCCGTGACGCGTCAGATATCGCGCCACCTTTTCCAGCCACATCAAGCGCGGATGCCGGCCATCGAATTTCCGAAAGAAAGCGCCGCCGATGATTTCAGGATCGGCGAGCGTGCTTTCAATCGCTGCCAGGTGCGCCTTTTCCAGGACGGTATCGGCATGGTGAAAAATGACGACATCGCCACTCGCCCTGTCCGCGCCGAGATTCATCTGGGCGCCGCGATTCGGAGCGGAAGAATGGATAAAATTCGCGCCGCAAGAAAGCGCGATCCGTTCCGATTCCGGATCGCTGGTCGCATCCACCACGATAATTTCGGCAATCCCCTCCAGCCGCGATAATGCCGGCAAAAGCAGGGCGAGATTTTCAGCATCCCGCCAGGATGGCACCACTACGCTGAGCCGAAAATGACGGTCGCGATCCGTCTGCCGGATCACGGCGATTTTTTCAAAAGCCGATTTCGAGCCCGATCCAGCACGCGCCGTTCCGATGCCGTCAGGCTGTTGATTCCTTGCTTGGAAATTTTATCCAGCACCGGATCGATCGATTCGTGAATGTTCTCCGGCTCCACCACCCGGCGGCCCGAGGCGCGAGTCACGACGTGAAACTTCGGCTTGGGTTGCCAGCGCGATTTGAAGTTGCTCCACCAAACCAATTCCGGACCGACGCCGCGCAGCCGGATGAAAAAAAACGCGACCGCGATGCTCAGCCACAAAACCGCCATGCTCGACCAATCGCGGAACGCAAGCAGTTGCAAGGCGGAAATAGCCGCGAGCGCGAGCGCGACCCATTTCGCCATGATGCGGAGAAGCAATTCGACGTTCGGGTAGATGGTGGCGAACGCGATGAAAACGCTGAAATGCAACGCCGGCGAGCCAGCGAGCCAGGTTCTTTGATGCAATCCCCAGAGCGAGAGAAATAAAGTCGGCGTGAGCAGCAGAGCGAGATAGAGAACAACGAATGCTCGGCGGCCGATGAAGCGTTCGACTTCGCGGCCGAAAACGAAAAGCATATACATCTCGATCGCAAACCAGAGGAGCGCCCCCGGCGAATGAACGAAAGCGTAAGTCGCGAGCTGCCAAAATTCTCCCCGCTGCCAGACCAGCGCGCTGTCGAAAGCGAGATGGTTGAGAACGCCGGCGCCGCCGACGAAACAAGCGACGATCGCG
>DASXNS010000309.1:0-10109 GCA_036494865.1 Chthoniobacterales bacterium
GATCTCACCTGCATAATTGTATTGTCCGCTCCCATCGCAAAGCTGAAGGCGCACTGAGTGACACCGACATCTAAAACCGCCAGGACCGATCTGCTGCTGCGGCAAACGCGGATTCATTTCCCGCGCTTCGAAGAAGCCGAGGTCAAAATCACGCCGATCGAGAAAGGAGGATCGGACCGGAAATTTTATCGTGTTCGCTCTTCGCCCGATCAGACGATCATTTTGGTTAAATACAATCTCGAGCGCGAAGAAAACCGGCACTACGTCGAGATCGCGCAGTTCCTCGGCCGGCACAAAATTCGCGCGCCGAAAATTTATTTTCACGACCCGGCGGAAGGTTTGATTTGGCTCGAGGATCTGGGAGCGTCCGATCTCTGGAGCTACCGCCATGAAAGCTGGCTCGTGCGCCGCGCGCTTTATGAATCAGCGCTCGAGGAGATCGTGAAGCTCCACGCGTTGCCCGAAGACGCGAGGCGCGCGATCCAGAAAAATCTTCCGGCCGAATTCGATGCCGCGCTCTATCGCTGGGAGCAAAATTATTTCTTCGCGAATTGTCTTGGCCGTTTCTTCAAATTGCCCGCCACAAAACTTTCCGCGCTGGCTGCATTGCCGCCGCTCCATGAAATCGCGGAACAGCTCGGCGCATTGCCGCGCGTCATGGTCCATCGCGATTTCCAGTCGCAGAACATTCTCATTCGCACCGGAGAGGCGCACCTGATCGACTTCCAGGGAATGCGTCCCGGCCTGGCCGCATACGATCTCGCGTCGCTCCTTTTCGATCCGTACGTCGATCTCGCGCCGTCGGAATTTGAAGAGCTGCTGGCTGATTACGAAATGAAACGGAAAACCGCGGGGAAACCTGTATCGCCTGGCTTCCGCGAAATTTTCCGATTCTGCGCGATGCAGCGTTTGATGCAAGCGCTGGGCGCTTACGGTTTTCTCGGTCTGGTCAAAGGCAGCAAAACTTTTCTTACCTACATTCCCGCGGCGATCAGATCGCTTCGTTCGGTGGTGAGCGAAATTGACGGACTCGAGAAATTGGGAGCGGCGCTGGACGAAACGGCGTCGCGGTAAGAGTTCGCGGCGATTATGTTTTCAGTCGAAGCGGACAAAGCGAAGCGGCTTATCATTATCAGCGCGGTTGGACAAGTCAGCGCGGGCGAAGCGAAAAACGGGGCGGAACAACTGCGCGAGATCGTGCGGGATGCCGCGCCGGGCTTCCGAGTGCTGACCGATTTCCGGTGGCTGGAAGCAATGGAAACCTCGGCCTCCCAACACGTCGCTGAGATCATGGACGCGCTGGCTGAAAAACAGGTGCGTTTAGTTGTGCGAGTGATTCCTGATCCACGGAAGGACATCGGTCTCAATATTCTTTCGCAATTTCATTATGGCTCGGAAATTCCAGCCATCACGTTTGAAACTCTGGCCGACGCGCTCCAAAGCCTGGCCGACGACGCCGCCGCCTCCTGACGCGCCCACGGAATTTTGGCGGTTGCATCCCGGTGGAGCTGATGCGCTGCTAAGCGATGCCGGAGCGGAAAAAAATGGGGGTAATTGCAGCGTTCGTCGCGCTCTGCGTGATCTGGAGTTCGACCTGGCTTGCCATCAAAGTCGGGTTGCGCGATTTGCCGCCAATTTCGTACGCGGCGCTCCGATTCGTCATCGCGATTATCGTGCTGCTGGCGATCTCGTTAGGCCGGGTCCACCTGCTGCCGGCGCGGCGGAGCGATTTCAAACTGCTCGCCTGGACTGGCGTGTTGATGTTCGCGATCAATTACGGATTACTTTTTTGGGCGGAATTATATGTGTCGTCCGGTTTGTCCGCGGTCTTGCAGGCGACGATTCCAATTTTTGGAATGGTCTTCGCCCATTTCATTCTGCCGGCTGAGCCGCTCCGCTGGCAACGAATCGTAGGCTCGCTTCTCGCCATCGGCGGGGTCGCGGTAATTTGTTCGCGCCTATTGGATTTCGGAGGACTGCTCGCTTTCTGGGGCGGAGTCGCAATCGTCTTCGGCGCGGCCGGCGCGGCGTTCTCAAATGTTTTGTTAAAGGCGCGCGCAATCCAGCTCGCGCCCGCGATGATCGCGGCGTGGCAAATGATCTTCGGTGTGGTGCCGTTGCTCGCGTTCGGATTTTTCCTAGAAGGAAATCCGATCCGTTTTCATTGGAGCAGGACGGCGATCTTCTGCCTGTTTTACCTGGCGGTGATCGGATCGGCGCTCGCGTTTCTTCTTCTCTATTGGCTGCTCCCGCGAATGTCGGTGACGAACTTGCAAACGATCTCGTTGATCACGCCACCCGGCGCGGTCGCATTCGGATGGCTCCTCGGCGGCGAAACGTTTTCACTTTGGTCGCTCGTTGGCGGCGCGCTCGTGCTCGCGGGCGTCTGGATGATTTTTCGCAAAGTCGCGCCGGCCAAAATTCGGGACGAGTGTGCGACCGCGCTGCCGCGAGGATGAGGCGATTGAGTTGCGCGCCGTGCAGACGATGGACTAGATGAAACTCGGCCCATGCGCGAATACCACGATCTTCTTCGCCTCGTGATCGAGCGCGGCCGAGAGCGCTCGGACCGCACCGGCGTCGGCACGATTTCCGTTTTCGGCGCGCAGGCGCGCTTCGATTTGCGGAAGAGATTTCCACTTATCACCACGAAGAAATTGCATCTCAAATCGATCATCCACGAGCTGCTCTGGTTTCTCCGCGGCGACACGAACGTCAAATATCTCAACGAACAGGGCGTCACGATTTGGAACGAGTGGGCCGACGAAGAGGGAAATCTCGGCCGGATTTACGGCGCGCAATGGAGCGACTGGCGCGGCGCAGACGGCTCGCATCTCAATCAAATCGACCAGGTCATCGAGCAGATCAGGAAAAATCCCGAGAGCCGGCGCCTGATCGTCAGCGCGTGGAATCCGGCGGAGATCAGCGGAATGGCATTGCCGCCCTGCCATGTTCTATTCCAATTCTACGTCCAGGATGGCGAGCTGAGTTGTCAGCTTTATCAGCGAAGCGCCGATTTGTTTCTTGGCGTGCCGTTTAACATCGCCTCCTACTCGCTTCTTACCATGATGGTCGCGCAAGTTTGCGGCCTAACGAGTGGTGAATTCATCCATACCTTTGGCGATCTTCATCTTTACCGGAACCACCTCGAACAAGCGCGGGAACAACTGACCCGCGATCCCCGCCCGCTCCCGCGAATCCACCTAAATCCGGCGGTGAAGAATATTCACGATTTCCGATTCGAGGATTTCACTGTGACCGATTACGATCCGCATCCCGCGATCAAAGCCCCGATCGCAGTGTGAAGCGTCTGCTATCAGTGCGTAGTGCTGGCCGTAGTCGGCCCGCGGCTGAGATCGACGAGATCGCTCAGAATGTTCAGGGTCTCGTCGCGTTCCGGATCGATTGCGGGTTCTTTGCTGCCATCATCGAGATCCGGCAAATCGGAATCCGCATCGGGCGCGGCTTCCGGCGCAATTTTCGACCCACCTTTTTTCACGGCGGCCAGTTTTCCGGGGAACATGATTAGCTGCAAGTTCGGCTTATCGACTGTGTCGAGAGTAAGCCTGTAAATCCGGATGTCTTCGCCCTGGCGCGCGAGACGCTCCTTTGCCCGCGTCTCTTTGCGCACCTTGTCCTGGTCGAGCTCGGCCCGGCGCACATCCTCATTGAGCGAAATCCGATTTTCATCCAGGCGTTTGCGGAGCCGCTCCATGTCTTCCATCACATAATGAAATTCCGGATTGCCCTGCACTCGTGCTTCGGAACGATGTTTTAATTCATCGATGAAAAGCGGGTGAGTGTCGGACCACTTGGTGTATTTCGCTTTCGGCACTTCGTCGTAGGGCAGGCAATTCTTCAGCGCGCCTTCCCCAAATTCCGGCAGATCGCTCAAGGTCGGCAGCACAATATCGGACGCGACGCCGTGAAGCTGGGTCGAACCACCCGCGACCCGATAAAATTTTTGGATGGTCAACTTCAGCGCGCCATCCTCTTGCGAACGGCTTCCCAGGAGCGAGGTAAAACGCCCGATCTCGAGAATGGTTTGGACCGTGCCTTTGCCGAAAGTGTTCCTGTCGCCGACGATCAAAGCGCGTCCGTAATCCTGCAACGCCGCCGCAAAAATTTCGCTGGCCGATGCGCTTTGCCTGCTGGTCAGAACGACGAGCGGGCCGCTGTAAGCGATTCCCGGATCGGGATCGCTCGAGACGACGATGTTTCCGTTCGAGCCTTTTGTTTGCACGATCGGCCCCGATTTTAAAAACAATCCCGTCAGCGAAATGGCTTCCTCGAGCGAGCCGCCGCCGTTCCGGCGGAGATCGACCACGAGGCCGCCAATGTTTTCCTTCTTCAGCCGCTTGAGCAACGCGAGCACGTCTTTCGTCGTGCTTTTTTGGTGCCGATCCATGTCGGCATAAAACGAGGGCAGAGTGATCCAGCCGAGCTTCACCGGTTCTCCCTGCGCGTCTTTTTTCAGAATAATGTCGGCGCGCGCTTCCTGGTCTTTCAATTTAATTTCATCGCGGACCAGTTCGATCGTTTTGCGCTTCGACGGATCGGGCGCATCCGCTGGAATGACCAGCAACCGCACCCGCGTTCCTTTTTTGCCGCGAATTTGATCGACGACTTTATCGAGCCGCATGTCGCGGACGTCGTTGAATTCCCCGGTGCCCTGTCCCACCGCCGTGATCCGATCCCCCACTTTCAAACGCCCGTCCGTCTGCGCCGGTCCCCCCGGAACAAGACTCTCGATTTTCGCGTAACCATCTTCGGTTCGCAGCATCGCGCCGATGCCGACGAGCGAGAGACCCATGTTGATGCTAAAATTTTTCAGGTCCGCCTTGCTCAGATATTCCGAATGCGGATCGTAAGTTTGAGCGAGCGCGTCGAGGAAAAGTTTTACCTGCTCCTCGCGGTCCTGCTCATGGACGTTGCGGGCGAGTCGATCGTAACGGCGGCTGATCAATTGCGGGCCTGGCTCGATCGGGTGTTCGCTCAGATGTTCCTGCAACAACTCACTCGCGACCCGGTCCTGCCAGATTTGATCCGCCTCGGCTCCATCTTTCGGCCAGGGCGCTTTTTGCCGGCTTAATTCGATCGTTCCATTTTTTTTGAAATCGGCTGGCTGCTTGAGCAGCTCCTTGATTTTCGCCACCCGATCGTCCACCCGCTTGGTGTAGAGATCGTAAATTTCGTAAGCCGGTTTCAAGTTCCCGAGCAAAACATCGTCATCCATCGACGTGCCGAATTTCGCAGTCAGCGCGTCCACATCCTGCTGGGTGAAAAAGAGATGGCTGAAATCGAGGAGCTCGAGATAAGTCCGCAGAAATTTTTGCGAAACTTCGTCGTTGAGCGGCTGATGAGTGTAATGGCCCTCTTCTAGAAGCCGGCCGACTGAGACGGCGACTTGTTCGGCATCGGACTTGGCGTAAAGCGGCTGGAACGTCGCCGCGAAGGCGAAGAAAATTGCCGGCAGGATCAGGGATGAGCGAAAAACAGGCTTCATTCGAGGGAAAATCGGTTTCGGATAGTCGCAGAAATCAGGGTGAACGCAAGGCAGCCACGGGGGAACATTGGATTTAATTAGATAGTGAGACAACGAACGCGGCGGAACATTCAAAATGACGGCGCCCTCTGATGCAGCTTCCGTTCCCCCGCCCAGGCAAATGCGCGCCGATCTATCGATGATAGCTTGGAGCGGATCAAAGGACAATCGAACCATGGAATACGAAACTTTCTGCGGCGGTATTTTTGAGACGAACTGCTATCTGGTCCATGCGCCGCAGGGCTCGATCTTGTTCGACGCGCCGGAGGGCGCTTGCGAGTGGCTCGTTGCGCAGGGGGCAAATCCGCAGCTCCTTTTGCTCACGCACGGTCACTTCGATCACGTGCCCGACGTGGCGAAAATCAAGCGGCGCTTCAATTGCCGGATCGGCTGTCATGCCGATACCGCACCGATGATTTCCGAGCGCGATTTTTTTCGCAACTTTGGCTACGAGCTCGAGATCGAACCGACATCGCCGGATTTTTTGATCGAAGAAACGCCGAGCCGCGATTTTCTCGGGATGGAAATGCAAGTTCTCGAAGTCCCGGGCCATTGCCCCGGCAGTCTCTGCTTTTTTTCGCGGAAGGATGAATTTCTGATCGGCGGTGATGTTTTGTTTGCGGGAGGCGTCGGCCGCTGGGATTTGCCGCACGGCGATGGCGAGCTTCTCTTTCGCGGAATCAAAACGAAATTATTTCCGCTCGGCGACAACGTGATGGTGCTGCCCGGGCACGGTCCGCCGACGACGATCGGCGCGGAACGGCGGACGAATCCGTTCGTGCATTGAGCCTTCTCATCTGCGCAGCCGCTTTCCGAGGGGCGCGCGATTCCACGGTATGAAAGCAATTTCACTCGGCGCGCTCGCGTGCTTCTCGGCCATTTCTTTTTGCAGCGCGGCTGAATTGGAGGAGGTGGCGAGCTTCCCGAGCCAACAAGTCACCGGTGTGGGCGTTTCGAAATCGGGCCGCGTCTTCGTGAACTTCCCCGACTGGTCGGACGATCACACCATTTCAGTGGCGGAAATTATCGAGGGAAAACCGAAGCCATTTCCGAATGAGGACCTGAACAAACCGGGCCCGGCCGGTTCGCATTTCGTCTGTGTGCAAAGCGTGGTCGTGGATGGGCAGGACGATCTTTGGATTCTCGATCCGGCTGCACCGAAAATGAAAGAGATCGTC
The DNA here is from genome assembly GCA_036494865.1 of Chthoniobacterales bacterium. Lineage (GTDB taxonomy): Bacteria > Verrucomicrobiota > Verrucomicrobiia > Chthoniobacterales > UBA10450 > AV80. The sequence continues at coordinate 6,724 of DASXNS010000309.1, forward strand.
AAGGGCGGGCCGAAGCTAATGAAAGTGGACCTGAAGACGAACCAGGTGGTGCAGACTATTCCGTTCGGCGAAGATATTGCGCCGAGGAAAAGTTATCTGAACGATGTTCGCGTGGACCCGAATGCGCGGGTTGCGTTTATCACCGAGTCGGGAAAAGGCGCGATCGTCGTGGTAGATCTGAAGAGCGGAAAAGCGCGCCGATTACTCGACGGCCATCAATCGACCCAGCCCGAACCAGGGGTGAAGCTGGTCGTGGACGGACGCGAATTGCGCGATGAACAAAAGAAAACCGCGCCGCAGATCGCGTCCGACGGCATCGCGCTCGATCTGAAGAACGATTATCTTTACTACCATGCGCTGACCGGCCACACCCTTTATCGGATCAAGACCGCGTATTTGAAGGACGCGAATCTTTCCAAGAGCGATCTCGAATCGAAGGTGGAAAACGTCGCGAAGACGCCGGCGCCGGACGGAATACTGGAATCGCCGGATGGGAGCATTTATCTCACCGCCCTGGAGGAAAACGCGATCGTTCATTTGGATCCGGCAACGAAAAATATCGACACAATCGTGGCGGACAAAAGATTGAGCTGGCCGGACACGATGAGCTGGGGACCGGGCGGCGCGTTTTATGTCACCGTTTCGCAGATTCAAAATATGCCGCGATTCAACGGCGGACGAAACGCGCGAGTCGATCCCTACAAGGTTTTCAAAATCACCGGCATCGCCGCCGCCCCGTAATTTTTGGGAATCATGCCGCTCTATTCCGTTCTCGATCTTTCGCCCATCATCGAGGGCGGAGATGCCGCGCTGGCATTTCGCAATACCGTCGATCTCGCGCAGCACGCGGAAGAGTGGGGCTACCATCGCTATTGGCTGGCGGAACATCACAATCTTCCGGGCATCGCCAGCGCTGCGACGGCGGTGGTGATCGGTCATGTCGCCGGCAAAACGAAACGGATGCGGATCGGCGCGGGCGGCATCATGTTGCCTAACCACGCGCCGCTCGTTATCGCGGAGCAATTCGGCACGCTCGAATCGCTTTATCCGGGCCGGATCGATCTCGGTCTCGGCCGCGCGCCGGGGAGCGATCAACTTACCGCGCGAGCGTTGCGGCGTTATCTCGGCAGCAACGGCGACACGTTTCCGCAGGATGTCCTGGAATTGCAATCTTACTTTGCTCCGCCCGAATCCGGTCGCGCGGTAATCGCCGTCCCGGGCGCGGGATTGAACGTGCCGCTCTACCTTCTCGGCTCGAGCGATTTCAGCGCGCATCTCGCGGCGAAGCTCGGACTCCCTTTCGCCTTCGCCTCCCATTTCGCGCCGGATTACCTCGAAGTTGCGCTCGCTCTTTACCGGCGCGAATTCCGCCCGTCATCTGCACTCGTTAGGCCGTACGTGATGATTGGCGTCGGCGTTTTTGCAGCCGACACCGACGCGGAGGGGCGTCGTCTTTTCACTTCCGCGCAATTGCAATTCCTGAATTTGGTCCGTGGGCATCCCGGGAAACTTCCGCCGCCAGTTGCGAGCATGAATGGGCAATGGAGTCCGGCCGAACGGGCCGCGGTGGAACACCGGACGCGTTGTTCCGCCGTCGGCTCACCCGAAACCGTTCAGCGCCGTCTGGAAGAGTTGATCGAGGAAACAGGAGCGGATGAGGTGATCGCAACCGCGCAGATTTACGATCACCCCGCGCGTCTGCGTTCGTTCGAAATTGCAGCGGAGGTTTTTCGCGCAATCGACGGACCGGCCCGACGCAATTCCAAAGCGGCTCAGAGTTAAGAACGCGAAGAGACGTTTGCTGAGTCTGTTGGCATCTGCCATCGTGTCGCTTCCGGCGCGAAAAATCAGCCGCGCTATTTTTTGAATCGAGATTTATGAAAATACGTTTTGTCATTTTTCCGATCGCTGCCTCGCTGATCGCAACGCCGCTCGAGGCCCAAGATCCAAAACCGCTGACGGTCCACGAAACAGTGGACAGTTTAGTGGCCAAGAATGTTGACGCAAAAGGCGGAGCGGAGGCTCTGCGCGCGATGCAATCGCTGCGGCTGCGGGGGAAGGTGCTGGTGAATGAGGGCAAGATCGAGTTCACCTACTTGGAAACGAAAAAGCGCCCGGGCGAAGTGCGCTCGGAATCCACTCTCCAGGGTCTGACCGCCGTGGAAGCGTTTGACGGTGCGCAAGGCTGGAAAATTTCTCCATTTAGCGGGCGAAAAGATCCTGAGAAAATGTCGGCCGACGATACGAAGTCGCTCCTGGAAGAGGCTGAGATCGATGGGCCGCTGGTGGATTGGAAAACAAAGGGAAGCACGGTCGAATACCTCGGCACTGAAGACGTGGAGGGCACGCCCGCGCATAAATTGAAAGTGGTGCGCAAGAACGGCGACGTGAATTATGTCTATCTCGATCCGGATCATTTTCTCGAGATTCGGGTTTTGAGTCAGCGGACCGAACAGGGAGCGCAGATCGAAGTGGAAACCGACCTGGGCGATTACGAAAAAATCAACGGCGTTTTCATTCCTTTCTCGATCGAATCCGGCGAGAAAGGCTCAACCGACAAACAAAAAATCGTCCTGGAAAAAGCAGAGGCCAATATTCCGGTCGATGACACCATCTTCAAATTTCCCGCGACCACTTCCAAGTAATCAACATGCGCTTCACTAAATTTTTTGCGGTTACTGCGTTTTGTCTCACCCAGATTTCTTACGCCGAAGAGGCGCGATATAATTCGGCCACGATTTCCGGGTTGGGCGCGCGCAATATTGGTTCCGCTGCGATGAGCGGCCGGATCTCGGCGATCGCTGCCAACAAAGAACCGTCCGGCAAGATCACGCTTTTCGTCGGCGCGGCCAGCGGCGGCGTATGGAAATCGGAAGATGGCGGGACCCGCTACAAGCCGGTGTTCGACGAACAGCCGGTGCAATCAATCGGCGCAATCGCGCTCGATCCGAAGAACTCGAGGAACGTCTGGGTCGGCACGGGAGAATCGTGGACACGCAACAGCGTTTCGATCGGCAACGGCGTCTACAAATCGACCGACGGCGGCGAGACGTGGAATTACGCCGGCTTGCCGAATTCGGAGCGAGTCGCAAAAATCGTGGTGAGTCCGACGAGCAGCGACACCGTTTTCGCGGCGGTGCCGGGCGCGCTCTGGAGCGATTCACCGGACCGCGGTCTTTATAAAACGACCGACGGGGGCAAGACATGGAGCATCATTTTGAAAGGCGCAAATCTTTCCACCGGCGCGTCCGCCCTCGCGCTCGATCCGAGCGATCCAAACAAAATGTTCGCGGCGATGTGGGATTTCCGCCGCAAAGGCTGGGAGTTTCGCTCCGGCGGGAACGGGCCCGATCAAACTTCCGGGAGCGGTTTGTTTCGAAGCACGG
>DASXNS010000310.1:0-3224 GCA_036494865.1 Chthoniobacterales bacterium
GAAAATCGCGCAGCCTACTTCCTTCTCCTCGCCGGCATTTTGTTTTTCAGCGGGAGCCTTTACACGATGGCATTGACTAATGTGCCCTGGCTCGGCCGCATCACTCCGCTCGGCGGTTTGTGTTTCCTCGCCGGTTGGGCCTGGCTCGTCATCTCGCCCTCCCGCTAGGCGGTGTTGAATAATCTCCCAGCTTGAACGCATGATGGAAGCGCGTTCCTGAGAAAGAAGAAATTTGACCGAGCGAGCTAGCGCTGGATTGACAGCCAGCGCATGGCCGCGTTCTTAACCGAATTTTTTCCCAGCGCCACTTAAATATTGCCGTGGCGGGACGACGCTTGTCGCGCTCCCTTCCGCACTGTTAATCTAAGCGGCGCGATGTTTACCAGTTTGCTCGAAACGCAAAAGGCCGCCGCAACCGCGCTCATTTTCATCGCGACCTTTTTCGCCGCGCTCACCATCGGCCGGCTTTTGAAACGGCGGGCCGGTGTGCGGCTGGGCGTTCTCTTTCAACTCTTCGCGCTGACTCTGGCCTTTTACGCCGCGATGTGGTTTTACGGTCTCCACGCCGACCTGCGAAATCACATCGGCGCGGGCGCGGCGCTCTTGAGCACGGCGTTCGTTGTCGCGCTGGTCGATCGCTATCTATGGGATATTTACTTCGAGAAAAAACGGCAGACACCGATCCCGAAGTTCCTCCGCGAAGTGGTCGCGCTCGTGATTTTCCTGGTCGCATTGTTGCTCGTGTTGAGTCTCGGTTATCACGCCGAACGGGAACTGAAAGGGTTGCTCGCCGGCTCGGGAATTCTCGCGATCATCCTCGGTTTCGCGACTCAGAATCTTTTCGGCGGAATCATCGCCGGCATGTCGCTCCAAATAAGCCGGCCTTACAAAGTGGGCGACTGGCTCCAGATCCAGGACCGCTTCGCCGAAGTGATGGAGATCAACTGGCGCTCGACCCGAATGCGCACCAACGACGGAATTTACCTGGATATTCCGAACAACGAAATCGTCCGCGGCACGATCATCAATCTGCATTACCCCACCCAAATGCACGCGATGCGGCTGCGGGTCGGGGCGGATTATCATGTGGCGCCGAATCGGGTGAAGGATGCGCTCGCGCGTGCGGCCGCGGCGGCGGAAGGAGTGATGCCGGAACCGCCGCCCAAAATTTACGTAATGGATTTCGCGGAGTCGGCGGTCCTTTACGAAATCAAATTCTGGATGGGCAATCATTCCGCTTACAACGACATTTGCGACGCGATCCGGACCAACATTTGGTACGAATTCAAACGGCAGCGGATCACGATTCCGTTTCCGATTCGCACCTTGCATCTGGAGCGCGCAGCGCCTCGTCCCCAGGAAGAGCACGCCGAAGCGCAGGCGATCCTCCGCGGCGAGCCGCTCTTCGATTGCATGGATGATTCGCAGCTCGCAAGCGTGTTGAAGAGGGCGCACCTGAATCATTTCGGGCGCGGCGAACGCGTGATCGAGGAAGGCGCGGAAGGCGACTCGATGTTTATTTTGCTACGCGGGAGCGCACGAGTGTCGGTGGCAAAAAACGGCACTAGCATTGCGGTCGGCGTTTTGCGGTCGGGCGATTGTTTCGGCGAAATGTCGCTGCTCACCGGCGAGCCGCGCACAGCGACTGTGCGCGCGGAAGGCGATTGCGAAGTGCTGGAAATCAGCAAATCGATCATGGCTGAAGTGCTCCGGCAGGCGCCGCAGTGTCTGGATCAGCTCAGCGAATTGCTGGCGAAACGGAAACTCGAGACGGAAGGCATTGTGAAAGATGCGACCAAACCGCACGACCAGGGGATGAAGGAACGGGAATATCGCGCGTCATTTTTGCAGCGTTTGCGGACCGTTTTCGAGCTTTAGAGGAAATTTATGAGCCCAGGGAATTGTTCGTTAGGCCAGGAACGGGGGCGCAGCCATTTGCGCCGCGGCTTTGGGGCAAATAGCGATTGCCAGCGAGGTAAAACTTACTAAAGTCCCCCACTTTCAACGGAACCCACTATGACTTTTCTCGCCCTCAATATTCTTCATGCCGGCGTTCCGCTCTCGATGATTTGCGCGATCGCCGGGCTGCTCTTCGCCTTCTTTCTCATTAAAGCGGTGATCAAATTGTCACCCGGCACAGAGCGGATGCGTCAAATCGCGGGTGCAATCGAAGAGGGCGCAAAGGCTTACCTGCATCGGCAGGTCGTCACGATCAGCGCAATCGCGGCGGTTATTTTCATTCTGCTTTTCATCTTTCGTGATAAAGCGACGGCGTTGGGATTTTTGATCGGCGCGTTTTGCTCCCTCGCGGCCGGATACATAGGGATGCGCATCGCGGTTTTGGCGAACACGCGCACCGCGCAAGCCGCCACCCAATCGCGCGCGGCAGCGATGCGAGTCGCGTTTAACGGCGGCGCTGTCACCGGATTGCTCGTCGTCGGTCTCGCCCTGCTCGCCGTGGGAATTTTCTACAAGATCGCGAGCGCCATGATCGGCCATGATCTTGCGGTGAAAAGTCTCGTCGGGCTGGCGCTGGGCGCGAGTTTGATCAGTGTCTTTGCGCGATTGGGCGGCGGCATTTACACAAAAGCGGCCGACGTCGGCGCCGATCTCGTGGGAAAAATCGAGAGCAATCTCGATGAAGACGATCCGCGCAATCCGGCAACGATCGCGGACAACGTGGGCGATAACGTCGGCGATTGTGCCGGAATGGCGGCAGACGTTTTCGAAACCTATGCGGTCAGTTTGATCGGCGCGATCCTGGTCGGCGCGCTCACGCTCGCGGCTTATCCGGCCGCGATCATTTATCCATTCGTGCTCGGCGGAATTTCTGTCCTCGGCGCGATCATCGGAATTCTTTTCGTTAATCTTAGCGGCGGAAAACCGGGCACGGTTTTGATGGGCGCCGTCGGCGCGAGCGCGCTCGTTTCCGCCATTTTATTTTGGCCCGCGACGCATCTGCTTTTCCCAACTGCGATCACGATTGCTGGCGTGCCGCGGACCGCGAACGATCTTTATTTCGCGTCGTTGGTTGGATTGCTCATGACCGGAATCGTCGTGGTGATCACGAATTATTATACGTCGACCAGTTTCGCCCCGGTGCGCAAAATCGCGAAAGCATCGGAGACCGGGCACGCAACGAACATCATTGCCGGTCTCGCGATCGGACAGCACGCAACGGCGTTGCCGGTCGGTTTCATCGGCATCGCGATTTTGTTCAGCTT
>DASXNS010000311.1:0-4485 GCA_036494865.1 Chthoniobacterales bacterium
CGGAATGTCATGACGCCGCGCTTCCACCGCCACCTTTAAGCCCCGGTCGCGCGCAGTCTTCGAAGTGACCGGGCCGATGCTGGCGACCTGCATTTGCGCGGGCCAGGGCAGACCGAGCGCGAGGAAATTTTCCACCGTTGATGAGCTGGTAAAAGTAATCAGGTCCGCACCCTCCTCCAATAGCCGGCGCCGCGCGCCGTGATCGTCGCGCGTTTCGGGGACCGTGCGGTAAGCGAACCCTTCGTCCACAATAGCTCCCAAAGCCGAGAGCTCCCTAGGTAGCAAATCCCGCGCCTGTTCAGCGCGCGCCAGGAGAATCCGCAAATTTTCCACGCCGCCCTGCCGCTGGAATTCACGCACCACTGATTCCGCGATGAATTCCTCCGGCTCCAGATCGACCTTCAAATGGAAATCCTTGATCCGCCGCGCGGTCGCCGGGCCAATCGCAGCGATGCGCGCGCCGCCGATCTCGCGCGCGTCGTCGTAGAGCTTGTAAAACATATCGAAAAAAGCGGTCACGCCGTTTGCACTCGTGAAAACAATCCAGTCGTAGGCGTGGGCGTCCTGCACCAGCTCGGCGAAGGCGCGGAGATCGCTCGGCGGTTCGATTCGAACCGTCGGCAACTCGATCACGTCGGCGCCGAGCCCGCGGAGTTGTTCGCTCAAGACACTGGCTTGGGCGCGCGCGCGCGTCACCACGATGCGCTTCCCTGAAAGCGGCCGATCTTCAAACCACTTCAACTCATTCCGCAAAGCGACCACCTCTCCGAAAACCGCAACCGCAGGCGCGGCGAATCCGCTCTCGAGGGCGCGGCGCGCGATGTTTTCCAAATCGCCCACCAGCGTCTCCTGCCGGCCGGTCGTGGCCCAGCGAATCAGCGCCACCGGCAAATTTTTGCGCGCTCCATTTGCTAGCATTTCGCGCGCGATCGCTTCGATTCGCTCCACTCCCATCAGCATTACTTGCGTGCCGCCGAGTTTCGTCAGCGCCCCGAAGTCGATCGACCTTTCCGATTTGTCGGGATCTTCGTGCCCGGTGAAAATTGTGACGTGCGAATTTTTGCCGCGATGCGTGACCGGAATCCCAGCGTAGGCTGGACCGGCGATCGCTGAAGTGATTCCGGGCACGACGACAAACGGGATGCCGGCGGCCGCGAGCGCTTGCGCTTCCTCCGCTCCGCGGCCGAAGACAAACGGATCGCCGCCCTTCAGCCTAACGACTTGTTTCCCCGCCCGCCCTTTCTCGACCAGGAGCGCGTTGATTTCGTCTTGGGTGAGAGTGTGAGCGCCCGCTTTCTTGCCGGCATAAATAATTTCGGCGCTCGCCGGCGCCCACTGCAACATCTCGGGATTGGAAAGGTAATCGTAAACAATCACCTCCGCCTGTTCGATGCATTCCTTCGCCCGGATCGTCACCAGCCCGAGATCGCCCGGCCCGGCGCCGATCAGAAAACATTTCCCGCTCTTATTTTTCGCGGCCATACATTTGATTGAACAACGTCGCCGCGATCTGTTTTGGTTCTTCCGTTTGCAAGGACAAGCGAACGCCTCCGCTCCTGGGAGCTGCATTCGCCTGCTCGAAAATCTGCGCGCGAAGCGTCATTTCGTTATTTTCGACCGACGCCAGAATCCCGACTGGAGAGTTGCAATCGCCATTTAGCAGCCGCAAGAATTCGCGCTCCGCTTCGAGACACGAGAGCGTCCGGCGGTCGTTGATTGGTGCGATCAATTTCTTTTTCTCCGTATCGTCGCTCCGTAATTGCATTGCGATTACGCCTTGTCCGCCGGCAGGCAGAAAGTGATCGGCTGGCAGGATCTCCGCAAAAAATTGCGCGCCTTCAAAATCGATTGTGCCGGCGGTAAGCTCATACCCCAATCGTTCTACGCCAGCACGAGCCAGCACAATTCCATCCCAGTCGCTTGTCATCAGTTTGCGCAAACGGGTCGGAACATTTCCCCGAAGTTCCACCGGCCGAATGTCCGGGCGCTGCCAGCGCAGTTGATATTGCCGTCGCACACTGCCAGTCGCGATGACCGCGTTGCGCCTGAGTGAAACGAAGCCGCCTGGATTTTTTTGGATCAAAATATCGTCGAACGCGGCGCGGGGCAGAGCGGCCCACACTTCCAATCCAGGAGTAGCATCGCTTGGCAGATCTTTCGCGCTGTGAATAGCGAGGTCAATTTCGCGCGCGGCCAAAGCGCGCTCGATTTCTCCTGTAAAAAGTCCTTTGCGACCGGCGCGCGGATCGATCGGCTCGACCGTTCGTTCGTCTCCGCGCGTCGTGATAATTTGGATCTTAATCTCGAGCGCCGGCCACGCGCGCTGGAGCGCATCCGCCACCAATTTCGTTTGCGCCCGGGCCAGTTCGCTTCCGCGCGAGCCCAGAATAATCGTCGGCAAAACTTCGGCGCTCATAGAGCGCCGCTACAATTCTGAAACGCGGAGCGAAGTTTGATCCAAAGCGCCGGGGATTGGAATTTGCGCGGCTGCGGTCTCGCCCACTCCGGTCAGCCGCATCACAAAATCCGAAACATGCGCCGCTATGATTTCCTCTCCGGCCGCGATTTGCTGCCGGCGCAACGCGAGCGATTGTTGCGCGATCGATTGAAGCGAATCGATATCGTAAAGATAAACGCCCTCCATTTCATTCACTTCCGGCGCGACATCGCGCGGCACGGCGAGATCGATAATGAAAAGCGGCCGGTCCGATCGTTCGCGCAACAGGGGCGACAGAAGCGCCGGAGTAAGCAGCGGTTCGTTCGCCGAAGTCGATGCCACTAAAATGTCGATCTCTCCGCATTCTCGTGGCCATTGGTCGAACCCGACTGCGCGACCGCGGACCAGCGCGGCCAAATTTTCTGCGCGCTCCCGCGACCGATTGCTCACTCGGATGTCGCTCACGCCGCGCGAACTCAGCGCGCGCGCCGTGCGCTCGCTCGTTTCGCCGGCGCCCAGTATCAGCACCTTTCGTTCACTCAAATCGCCGAAAATTTTGACGGCGAGCTCTACTGCAACCGATCCGACCGAAACAGCGCCGCGCGTGATCTCAGTGCGGCTGCGAACTTGTTTAGCGACCCGAAACGCCCGCTGGAAAAGACGGTGCAAGCAAGGTCCGGCGCTGCCGGATTCACGCGCATTCGCGTAAGCCTTTTTCACCTGGCCCAAAATTTCGGTTTCACCGATCACCATCGAATCCAATCCCGAAACGACCCGAAAGAGATGCTGCACGCATGCTTGTTTTTCGTGGCGATAAAACGCATTTGCGTCCTGGAGCGTAACGGCTCCGCCGCCGACTAAACATTCGGCGATCTTCTCGGTCGCGATTTGCGCTGGCGCGGCCCCGTAGACTTCCACCCGATTGCACGTCGGCAAAATGAGCGCCTCAGCGCAGCCGCTCTGCGCGCGCAAGGCTTCCTCGGATCGTTGCAAAGCGTAGCGCTCCCGGATTTCCACTTTCGCAGTGTGATGGCTGAGGCCGATGCAGAAGAGATTCATTAGATCGGGTGGTTCTGCGACACGAAATCAATCGCCCATAAAAGCGAAACCGCCGCGCTGAAAGCGACGACGCAGAGCGCGGCTACGCGTTTCGGCGCGAACCAGCGGCGATGGCGACCCTGCAAAATCATTCCGTAAAAAAACCACACCGCCAACGCGCCGATGATTTTCACGCGCGGCAACGGTCCGCCGGTGAAAAACCCGCTAATGAGCCCTGCGGTATAAAGGCTGAAGCCGAGCCAGAGCAGACGGGTGATCGCGCTGAAGAGCGTGGTCAACGGCGGAAGATGATAAAAAACCGAAAGTAGTTCGTGGGTTTTTAGTTGCCGCTCCTGCACGAGATACATCACGCCGGCCACGCAGGCGAGGGCGAACGCGCCGTAGGCAATGATCGAAATGGACGCGTGAAATTCCAGCCAGGGATTGGCCGGCAATCGAATGGGGTGCGGAACATCAACGGGGGCGACGAGCGCGAAAGTTTGAATCAGGAAAACGAGCGGCGCGGTGAACGCGCCCATCAATGAGAGCCGATAGGCGGGGCCGACCAGCAAGTAAATCAGCGCGACCGACCAGGCGAGAAAGACAAAGACTTCGAAAAGATTGGTCAGCGGACAGCGGCCCAGCGCGTGACCGCGCACTGAAAGAAATGCGGTCTGGAAAAGAAAGCCGGCGGCGATCGCGAGAAAATTAGCGCGGCCGGGATGCCAGATCTTTTCGCGCGGCGCGAGGAGAGTGCGCACGACCGCGGCGAGATAACAAAGGGTCGAAGCGAGCAAAAGTGGGCGGTCCATCGCGAGTGCGCAGTGTAAAAGCTGCGCATCGCCTTGGCAAACCTTGCCGCAGCGGAACGGGCCCTGCCAGGCGTTGACCTTTCGCATCGAAACAGTAGCGTCGCGCCATGCTTGCCGACCCGATCGATAAATTGCGCGCAGCGGTGCGCGATGTCCCCGATTTTCCGAAAGCCGGAATCATCTTCAAGGACATCACGC
>DASXNS010000312.1:0-2381 GCA_036494865.1 Chthoniobacterales bacterium
ATCGCACGAGCAGTATCCTCGATGCCCACCACGGCCAACTCACCGCGCGCTATGACCAGGCGGCATCTTCCCTCATCACCACCGTTACCCTTCCGCTTTCAGACGAGCCGGTCTAAGCGGCGTCCGATCGCGGAGCAATTAATATGACGGCGGAGAATCGACGCATCCTCATTATCGACGACGAGCGGCCGATCCTGCTCACGCTTCAGGCGCTCCTCGGCCGCCACGGTTATCAACCCGATACGGCCGCGACTGCCTCTTCCGGACTGCGACTGCTGGAGAACAATCCGCCCGCGGTGGTGTTGCTCGATTTGCAATTACCCGACGCGGAAGGGTTGCAGACGCTCGATCAAATCAAACGCGAGCATCCCGAAATGCAGGTGATCATTTTGACCGCGCACGATTCGCTGAACAACGCAATCGAGTCGATCAAACGCGGCGCCTATCATTTCATCAGCAAACCGTATGCGCCGGAAGAGCTGCTCAGCTTGATCGAAAAAGCGCTCGAGAAACAATCGCTGTTGCGGGAGACGGAAGAGTTGCGCCAGAAAACTCAACAACTGGAGAAGCGTCTCGAGATCGCCGAGACCCGGCTGGCACCGGTCGTGAAAAGCAAAGCGATGAAGGAGATCAAGGAATTGATCGAAGCGATGGCGCCGTCGGAAGCGAACGTTCTGATCACGGGCGAAAGCGGTGTGGGCAAGGAAGTGATCGCGAATGTCATTCACAGCCGCAGCCGGCGCGCGGAAAAGCCGATGGTGAAACTGAACTGCGCCGCGTTTCCACAGGCGATGATCGAAGGCGAACTTTTCGGCTATGTGAAAGGCGCCTTCACCGGCGCAGTGAACGATTTCTCCGGCATGATCGCGGCTGCAGGCGGGAGCACTTTGTTTCTCGACGAAATTTCCGAAATGCCAGCCGAACTGCAGACCCGTTTTCTCCGCGTTCTTCAGGAACGCGAATACCGGCCGCTCGGAAGCACCCGGACGTTAAAAGCCGATTTTCGCTTGATCGCTGCCACGAATCGACCGATCGCCAGCGCGCTCGCCGAAAATCGATTGCGGGCCGATCTGTATTATCGCCTCAACACTTTCCAGATCGAGATCCCGCCGTTGCGAGAGCGAAAGGAAGATATTCCGCCGCTCGTTTCGTCTTTTCTGAAACGTTTCGCGCAGGAGCTCGGCAAACCCGAGCCGGAAATCGCGCCGGAAGCTTTTCAAAAATTACTCGATTATTCGTGGCCCGGAAACGTGCGCGAACTCGAGAACGCGATGGAGTACGCCGTGGTGCTGGCGCGCCAAAATAAAATCAGCGTGAAAGAATTGCCGTCCGAAATCCAGTTGCCTGCCGCCCTTCAACAAACCCAGCGCGACAACAACGGCGGCGGCGGGGTGCAAAACCTGGACAACATGGAACGCAACGCCATTATTCAGGCGCTCGCCCAATGCCACGGCAACAAGAAAAAAGCGGCCCAGGTCCTCGGCATTCAGCGTCCGACGCTTTATAATAAGATGAAGCGCTACGCGATCGAGCTCTGACCATTTTTCAACTTCAGCTTTGGATTGGTTCGAGCGATCCGCGCGTCGCTTCCCCGAATGGAAAAATCCAAATCGCAAATGCCTCGATCGCGCCATCTCGAAAAAGTTCTCGCGCATGCGGACCGCGAACTCGCTTCTGCGAGCGCGCGGCAACCCACTGCGGTCCTTCCTCTTTACAAAAAATTTCTAAAGATCGAGGAGCATCGGCTGCGTTTGCGACATCAAAGCGGCGGAGGCGGCCGGGAAATTTGTGCGCTGCGAGTCGAGTTGGTCGACGTCTTGCTCCGCCACGTATTCACGGCTGCGGCAGAGTTCGCCCGGCATCAAAAAAAGTTTACCCCCACTCCGCTCACCGTCATCGCCCTCGGCGGCTATGGACGCGGCGAACTCAATCCCTACAGCGACGTCGACCTGATGTTTCTGCACGACGGCAAAACCGTCTCGCCTTACGCCGCGCAGGTAGCCGAGCAAATTCTCTATCTCCTCTGGGACATTGGATTCAAAGTCGGCCATTCCACTCGCTCGATTCCGGAAGCGATCAGTCTGGCTAACACCGACATGCTGACGAAAACGGCGATGCTCGAATCGCGCCAGCTCGCGGGCGATCCGGCATTGGCCAATCATTTTCGAGCGCAGTTCCGCGCCCGCTGCGTGCGGGGACACGAGCGCGAATACGTCGAGTTGCGGATGCACGACCAAGCGGCGCGCCATGCGAAATTTGGCGACAGCGTTTACGTGCAGGAACCGAATCTCAAGAGTGGCTGCGGCGGCTTGCGCGACTATCAAAATCTTCTCTGGATGACCTTTTTCAAAGAAGGCGCTCTTACCACCACGCACCTGGTC
>DASXNS010000313.1:0-2112 GCA_036494865.1 Chthoniobacterales bacterium
GTGTCATTTCCGCGTGCAATTATCTCGCGGTCGTAAAGACCCAACATACACTCGATCAGAATTTCTGGGCGAAAATCCTGCTGGTCCGCTTCGAAAATCATCCTGCCGGCCATGCTTATTGTGTTTGGGAAACCGAAGGCAACATTTACGGCTACGATCGCAACTCCGGCTCCTTTCCAATTCCAGTCTACACCCGTGATCCGCGGGCGATCGCGATTGTCCTCGCCCAAGAACTGGCCAAAGTCTTGCACGAGCCGCTCGCGGTGAGCCGGGCGGACTTCATTAATTCGAATGAAGCTGCCTTGTATTCTTTCGGGTCGCTCGAGAACGCCAAGCCTTCGTCGCCGATCGCGCTTTTCGCCGAAGTGCCGCCGCTCGCGCGCCCGTAGCACCTGACCCGCTGAAGTCCATCCGTGGTTATCACGACGGAATTGATTGCGCGAATGGGGCAAAACGCGGAAACGAGAATTCTCAACGGCAAGGAAACCGCCAAAATACGAAGAGTGAGTAGGTCTTTGCCGTAAAGACTTACTCGTGGACCATACCGCCGCTCCTTCAAACGCCGTTCTTGCTGAATTACTGGCGCGACGTGCGGAAGAAAGTTCGGGGATCCTCGTCCGCGCTTACCGGCGCGCAGCCCGCAGTGCATTTCTTTGGCCGGAGCGAGCGGCGGATCTCCTGGCGGCGGGAAGGCCGCTGACCGAATTACACGGTGTCGGTCCATTTATCGCGCAGGAATTGCGGCGCTGGATCGAAAAGCCGACGCCGCGATTTCCGCCGGCTCCTTTCCTTCGTCGCGATTTTCTCGCGCGAGCGGATGCGCGCGCTCTTCTCGCAGCGCATCCGGATTGGGCGCCGCGGCTGCGAGGAGATTTGCAAATGCATACCAATTGGAGTGACGGATCTGGGAGTATTTTGGCAATGGGGCAGGCAGCGCGCGATCGAAAATACGAGTACATCGCGATTACCGATCACTCGAAAGGCCTCAAAATCGCCGGCGGCATTGACGAAAAAGCTTTGCGTCGACAAGCGCGTGAAATCGCAACGACCAATCATGCCTTGCGCGATTCCGGCGTGACGGTTTTGCGTTCGATTGAAATGAATCTGAATCCCCGCGGCGAAGGAGACATGGATCGCAATTCGCTGGCGCGGCTCGATCTCGTCCTCGGCGCGTTCCATTCCTCGCTTCGCACCAAAGAAGATCAGACGGAGCGCTATCTCGCCGCGCTGCGGAACCCTGACATTCAAATTCTCGGTCATCCGCGCGGCCGAATTTACAATTATCGTCTCGGCCTGAAGGCGGACTGGCCGTGCGTTTTCGCGGAAGCCGCCAAACTCCGAAAAGCCGTCGAAATCGATAGCTACCCCGACCGGCAGGACCTTAACGTCGCACTGCTCAAGCTCGCGCGCCAAGCCGGTGTGCTGATCTCGTTAGGCACAGATTCTCACCATCCCGAGCAGCTTGAGTTCATCGAGCTAGGACTGGCTGCGGCGCTGAAAGCAAAAATTCCTGCCGACCGAATCGTAAATTTCATGCCGCTTCCGCAATTGCTCCGTTGGGTGGAACGCGCCCGAGCGAGCCGCCGTTAGTTTTCCTTCGGGTCGCCCCAAATCTTCGCGAGGAAACCGACGCGTCCCGAGCCAACGTGATACGCCTCAAACTCCATCGGATTTTTTAGATAATATTTTTGGTGGTAGTCCTCTGCGGGATAAAATTTCATGGCCGGCAAAATTTCGGTCACGATCGGTTTCGAAAACTTTCCCGACTTGCCGAGTTTTTCCTTCGAAGCTTCCGCCGCTTTTTTTTCCGCTTCGTTTCCGTAGTAAATCGCCGCCTGATAACTCAGCCCGATATCGGCAAACTGTCCGTCGGCCTGCGTCGGATTGATTTGCCGCCAGAAAATATCGAGCAGCTGATCGTAAGAAATTTGCGAGGGATCGTAGGTCACTTCGATCGCTTCGCGGTGTTTGGTCCGGTGCGCGGAAACTTTCTCGTAGTTTGCGTCGGCTTCGCTCCCGCCGGTGTAACCAACCACCGTCTTCCCCACGCCTTTCGCGTGATCAAACGGCGGTTGCATGCACCAAAAACAGCCGCCCGCAAAAATAGCCGTC
>DASXNS010000314.1:0-4583 GCA_036494865.1 Chthoniobacterales bacterium
CGGGCGATGTGGTTTCAATCAAGATCGCGAAAGAGATCGTCGACCCTGAAGATGTGGAATTTCTGGAGGAAGCGGTTTTGAGCGGCGTGAAGCAGGCGATCGAACAAGGCAAGGAGCTGGCGCAAACCGAGATGACGAAGATCACCGGCGGACTCCGAATGCCGGGTCTCGGGTCGTAAGATAGCTGACGCGCGTGCGATTGTGCGGATCGAAACAGCTTGTGATCTTGAGCCGCTACAACGCGCGTCTTTCAGCATGATGGCGTTCAAAAATGCTCACCTGCCGAATCCCAATCTTCTCCATTTTTTCCTCGAGCCGCTCGTAATTTTCACCGAGCTGCACGTGTGAATGCGCATCAGAGGCAGTGGTGAACGGAATCCCTCGCGCGATCGCCAGCCGGATAATTTCATCCGAAGGATACATTTCGTTGACCGGTTTGCGCCAGCCAGCTGTCGAAAGCTCGATCGCCAAACCGCGCGCGGCGACAAAATCCAGCGTCTCACCAGCGATCGCTTCAATCCCGGAGTTGGACCGATGTCCGTGGATCTTGATTAGATCGAGATGGGCCAGGCAGTCGACCAAACCGCTGGCCGCAATCTCGCGGACGCGTCGAAAATAATCGGCGTAAATTTCGTCGACATCGCGACCGGCGAATTGCCCGGCGCCCGCCGGCACGCTGTCGAACATCTGGTCGGGTCGCTCGAGAAAATGAATCGAGCCGAGGACGAAATCGAGACGTTCCCAATTCTTCTCGATCCAAAACCTCCCCGCGCTGCCGTAGACCGGATCGTTGTCGAGCTCGATGCCGGCGCGGATTTTGATGTCGGGATTCGCCCCGCGAAGTTTTTCGATTTCGTCGAAATCGATTCCTTCGCAATAGCGATCGTGGTCGGTGAAGGCGATATCAGTGAGCCCGTTTTTTCGCGCCTGTTCGACCCAGAGCAGGAGCGATTCCTGATTATAGCGCTGGACCCGATGCCCCTGCGGATGCGTGTGATAATCGGAAAATAATTTCATCGTCACATCGCTCCGCCAACGCCTTGGCTATCGCTACGGCGCGGTCATGAATTTCTGGCGGAGGCGCAACTCGGGATAGCGCGGGAAAAAAACTTCGATGATGAAAACTTTATTCGGCGTCAGGTCGCGGGTGGCGATCGTCTCCGGATAGTAAATGTGTTCCTGCGGATTGATTAGGACAGAGCCGGGCTTTTCGTCGAACGCGTGGTTATCCGACCACGTGGTCAAAACTGTATCGGATGAATTGCGGAGCTCGATTTCGATCCGCTGCTCGGTCGGAAAATCAAGAGTGATGGCGCGCTTGGAGACATTGGTCATGGTCACTTTCACCTCGAGTTGCCGGACCTCGGACAATTTGACCGGCTGCGGCGAAAGCTTTAATTCGAGGAGCAGGCCGCGCAGTCGGGGGTCCTTGTAATTTGGCGGAGTAATCGATTGCGACGGGTGTAGCATCCGGGTGAACCAGCCACGCTTTTCCGGCGGCGGAGTAGGCGAAACATCCTGCGCGAAAAGCGAAGTCGCGAGCGCGAGCGCGATGATGATGGCAAGGAAGCGACTCATGAGCGGCTAATCAGCAAACGTTGCAAAAACTGTCAAACCCTTTATCAGTCGGCATGAAACGCGCCGTCGCCATCGCCCTGCTGGCGCTGCCGGCGTTTTCATTTGTAGCGGGGCGCGAAACGCATTGCACGTTTCGTCTCCACGCGGAAGCAAACGCGCGGGACGGCGCTGTTTTCTCCATCCCAATCCGGTCGCAATTTTCGGGCAAACCGGTGGCGATCGAAAAAATGGCTGCGATCTCCGAGCGCGACGTGATCGCGTTTCAAGTTTATCAAGCCGCCGATGGAACTTATGGCGCTTTGTTTCAGCTCGACGAACACGGACGACTAATGCTAGACGCGCTCAGTGTGGAGCATCGCGGCGCGTTTCTGTTTCTTTTTGTCAACGGCCGTCCGCTGACCGAGCTCCAAATCGATCGACGGGTTTCGGATGGAAAAATTTATGTCCCTTCAGGACTGACTCTGAACGACATCGCGTTGATGAAAAAGGATTGGCGATTAGTCGGGCCGAAGAAATAAACGCGATGCGACGCCTGGCCGCGCTCTGCGCGATTGCTCTGATGCTCAGCTTTTCCATCGCCGGACGAAGCCAAACCGAGCCGCTGAACCTCGCTCTCCCCACGGATAACGACGCACTTTTTCGCGGCGGCGGGCCGGAGTTCTACCAATACATCGAGCGCGATTACAAAGGGACGAAATCGACGCCGTGGGAAGGTGGCCGCTATGGATTTGTGCGCGATCCAGTCGAGACGCCGGCCGGAATTGTTTACACTCGCTTTCACGAAGGGATCGATATCCGTCCGCTGCAACGCGACGCGCGCGGCGAGCCGCTGGACGCAGTGCGCGCGATCGCAGCGGGCCTGGTCGTGCATGTCAATCTCGTCCCGGGATTTTCCAACTACGGAAAATATGTCGTGCTCGAACATCATTGGGATGATTGCAATTACTACAGTCTCTACGGACATCTGGACGCGGTGACAGTGCGCGCCGGAGAGCGGGTCGAGCAGCGGGAACAACTCGGCGTGATGGGACATACCGGCGAAGGCTTGAATCAGGCGCGCGCGCATTTGCACCTGGAGCTGAATCTGATGTTGAGCCGGCAATTCGAATCATGGCATGATCATTTTTTTAAACGCGATCCAAATCACCAGGACCTTTACAACGGAATCAATTTGACCGGGATCGACATCGCGCGCCTTTATCTCGCCTTGCGCAAGCGCCCGTCGTTGACGATTCCGGAATTTCTCTCCGAGGAAGAGACCTGTTATCGCGTGCTCCTGCCGGTCTCGAAGCATTTCGATCTGCCGAGATTTTATCCCTGGATGGTGGCGCGCAAGACCGGGGAAACGCCCGCGTCGTGGGAGGTTTCGTTCAACTGCGCGGGCGTGCCGTTAAAGATCGAGGCCGGGGCGCGGCCGGTCAGTGAGCCGGAGCTTTCCGATATGAAAAAGAGCGCGGTGGACGCTGCTTATCTTACTCGCGATCAGGTGGCGGGCCGCGGCGAAAGCGCCCACCTTACCGACAAGGGAAAGAAGTTGATGGAGCTTCTTATTTATCCGGGCAAGTAGGTTTGCGCGGCCTGAGAATATCTTATGCTGTGTAAGACGCATTGGTATTATGAAGATAACCCGGCGAAAATTTCTCAGTCTCGGCGCGCTCGCGTTGCCGGCGGCGCTGGGCGCGGATGCGCGTTTCATCGAACCAACAGCGCTGCGGACGACAAAATTTAATCTGAACGGCGGCGGCGCGTGCCGCTTCGTCCATTTCACCGACTTCCATCACAAAGGAAATGCGCGTTATGCCGCTGAGGTCGTTCGCACCATCAACGAACTCGCGCCGGAGTTCGTTTGTTTCACGGGCGATTTGGTGGAGGAGGCGCGTTTTGGCAGCGAAGCGCTCAGCTTCATCCGACAAATAAAGCCGCCGGTCTACGGCTCTCCCGGCAATCACGATTACTGGAGCCATATTTCTTTTCCCGAGGTGGAACGCGCTTTCGCTGCGACCGGCGGCGCTTGGCTGGTCGATCGCACCCTGGTGCTGCCGCAACATGATCTCGAGCTCGTCGGGATGGCGGTGCGCGGCATCCGCGCTTTCGAGCCGGCGCGCGCGGGCCGGCAGCTTTTGCTGATGCATTATCCGGCGATGGCAGATCGGTTAGGGCGGCGCTTCGATCTCATTCTCGCTGGTCACTCGCATGGCGGACAAGTGCGGTTGCCATTTTACGGTCCGGTATTCGTTCCCTATGGAACGGGACGATACGATCTCGGTTATTACGAAACGCCAAACGGACCGCTTTATGTGAATGCGGGAATCGGGACTTATCGCGTGCCGGTGCGCTGGAATTGTCCGCCCGAAATCACGGTCGTGACGATGTAGTTAACAAGAAGTCGGTACGCGTTGCGCGAGCGCGACAGCGTGCGGGATTGCGCCGGCCACGAACCCAAGACATTCTACCGCGCCGGACGGTTTGCCCGGCAGCGCGAGAACGAGCGAGCGCTCGACGACCGCGCCCAGGCTGCGCGAAAGAATTCCGTTGGGCGTAATCTTCATCGATTCGCGCCGCATCGTTTCCCCAAAACCGGGAAGCTCCACCCGCATGATCGCTCGGATCGCTTCGGGAGTAACATCGCGCACCGCGATCCCAGTGCCCCCGGTGGCGAGAATTAAGCCGCAACCCTGGCCGGAGAAGGAACGAAGCGTTTCCTGAATGCGGGAAATTTCGTCTGGCACGATCGCCTCCGCCAAAACTTCCCAACCCTGTTTCTGTGCTGCCTCTTTTAAAGCCGGCCCGCCGGCGTCCTCATATTCGCCGAGAGCGGCGCGATCGGAGACGGTGATAATGCCAACAGCTATCTGCATATATTAGTTATATATAAGACGATGTCTTAGAGGCGGTGAGGATTACTTGTCAGCCCGAGCCGCGCCGCCCGGGTCAGACATCGCGTTTAGTTTTTTTCAGCAACCGGACGTCCACAATCTGCATTTCCTTATCCACCGCTTTGCACA
>DASXNS010000315.1:0-2278 GCA_036494865.1 Chthoniobacterales bacterium
CGCGGGAATTCCGGGATTTTACACGCGGACTGGCTTCGCTACCAGACTGACTGAAGGCAAGGAGACGAAAAAATTTGGCGACGCCGATTACGTCCTCGAGCCGGGTATTACCGCGGAGTTGTCGATCGTGAAGGCATGGAAAGGCGATAAATCCGGTAACCTCATTTACCGCAAAACATCGCGAAATTTTAGTCCGATGATCGCCACTTGCGGCAAAGTCTGCGTCGCCGAGGTCGAAGAACTGGTTGAGATCGGCGAGCTCGATCCCGACCAGATTCACACGCCGGGGATTTACGTCGATCGCATCGTTCAAGGAGAAAAATACGAAAAACGCATCGAGTTCCGCACCGTGCAAGGAGCCGCGGTCGCGAAGGCCGGATCGACGGTGCGCGACCTTCTCGCGAAGCGCGCGGCGCAAGAGCTGCGCGACGGTTACTACGTCAATCTCGGCATCGGTATTCCAACATTAGTGGCCAACTACATTCCCGAAGGCATGCACGTCACCCTGCAATCCGAGAATGGTTTGTTAGGTATCGGTCCGTTCCCGAAATCCGGCGAAGAGGATCCCGATCTCATTAACGCCGGCAAACAAACCATCACCGCGATGCCGGGCTCCGCATTTTTTTCGAGCGCAGATTCGTTCGCGCAGATTCGCGGCGGCCACATCGATCTCGCCATTCTTGGCGCGTTCGAAGTGACCGACAAAGGCGACATCGCGAACTGGATGATTCCTGGAAAGATGATCAAGGGACCTGGCGGCGCGATGGACCTTGTCGCGGGCGTGAAGCGCGTGGTCGCAGTGATGGAACACACGTCGAAAGATGGCAGCCCGAAAATTTTGAAAAAATGCACGCTGCCAATCACCGGCCTCGGCGTGGTTAATCTCATCATTACCGATTTGTGCGTGTTCGAGGTGAAACCCGATGGCGGCGGCCTCGTGCTCACAGAAATCCATTCCAACGCGACGGTGGACGAGATTCGCGCAAAAACCGGCGCACCGTTTGGAGTCGCGCTGAAGAAATAGTTTTACGCCGCGCGCTCGCGCGGACAGATCAGCACGAGCACCGACGCGATGACCCAGCACGCGATCATTACGACGAAACCAGTGTTGAACGATCCGGTGCGTTGACTCAGGTCGCCGAAAATTTTCGGCCCAACAAATCCTCCAATGCTGGCAGTGCAATTAATGAAGCCGATCGCTGCCGCCGCGGCCGAGCTGATGAGAAATGCGGAGGGCAACGCCCAGAATGCCGGCAGATACGACACCGTGCCAAAGCCAATCAGCGCGAACACAAAAATGAGCAGCGCGTTTGAATGCGGTAAAAAAAACCACGCCGCCAGTCCCAGTGCGGCCGTTAGTTGCGGCGCCGCAAAATGCCAGCGTCGCTCGCGAGTGCGATCCGAGTTCCATCCGAGCAGCAACATTCCGATTAATCCGGCGATAAACGGAATGGCGCCGCTCCACCCGATTTGAACATCGCTCCATCCGGTCATGCGTTTGAGCAACGTCGGCATCCAGAACCAAAAAATATAGCCTCCGCTGTAACAAAAGAAGAGACCTAGCGTCAGAATGACGACCGGCGGATGGCGCAGCGCTTGCAAGATCGACATCTGCTCCGCGTCCGCTTTGGCGCGGCGTTCCTCGGCCAGGCGAGACTCGATCCAATCGCGTTCCTTAGGCGCGAGCCAGCTCGCTTCGTTAGGCCAATCCGGCAAAACAAACAACGTAACGATGCCGAGCAAAATCGCCGGGATGCCTTCGAGAAGAAATAACCAGCGCCAGCCAGGCGTGTTGAGCCAATGAATTCCAAGGATCGCTCCAGCAAGTGGTCCTCCAAGAATGTACGCGACCGGAATTGCGGACATGAATCGCGCGACCGCTTTCGCGCGGTCTTGATAAATGAACCAGTGCGAAAGATAAACGATCACGCCCGGAAAAAATCCGGCTTCGGCCGCGCCTAACAAAAAGCGTGCGCCATAAAGCTGGTGCGGCGTGTGAACAAAAGCGGTGAGCGTTGTGAGCGCGCCCCATGTGATCAACGTTATCGCAAGTAGGAGCCGCGCACTCCAGCGTTCTACGAGCAACGCTCCCGGAATTTGGAGCGCAAAATAACCGATAAAGAAAATTCCGCTCGCGGTGCCAAAGACCGAATCGGTCAGACCGAGATCGCCTTTCATCCCGAGCGTCGCGTAGGCGATGTTGGTGCGATCGAGATAATTGGCGACGTAGAGAAGAAAAAGAAACGGCAGGAGACGCCACGCAATTCGAGTGCGCGCA
>DASXNS010000316.1:0-6797 GCA_036494865.1 Chthoniobacterales bacterium
CCTCGATCGCTTCGTAATCAAACAGGATGAAGCGAAGAAGGTCCTCTCGATCGCGGTCTGCGATCACTACAACCATGTCAATTATTTGCGCGAGCTGGAAAAGGAAGACGCCGCGCGCGCCGAAGAAACGGAATACGCGAAGCAAAATGTAATTCTGGTCGGGCCGACCGGCGTGGGAAAAACTTATCTGATCAAACACATCGCGGAGCTGATCAAAGTGCCTTTCGTGAAGGCGGACGCGACGAAATTCAGCGAGACCGGTTATGTCGGCGGCGACGTGGAAGATTTGGTGCGCGAGTTAGTCGACAAGGCGGACGGGAACGTGGAGCTGGCGCAATTCGGCATCATTTACATCGACGAAATCGACAAGATCGCGGCGGCGGCAAATTTAGCCGGGCGCGATGTGAGCGGGCGCGGCGTGCAAACGACCCTGCTCAAATTAATGGAAGAGACCGAGGTGCCGGTGCGGAGCGCGAATGATTTGCAGGCGCAACTGCAAGCCGCGTTTGAGTTTCAAAAGCGCGGAGGCAAAACGAAGCGCGAGACGATCAGCACCCGCCATATTCTTTTTGTGGTAAGCGGCGCGTTCGACCGCTTAAAGCAGCAGGTCTCGCGGCGGCTCGCTCAAGGCCAGATCGGATTCAATGCCGAGCCCCGGCTGGTGATGGATAACGAATTGTTCCAGTACGTCACGACCGAGGATTTTATCGAATACGGCTTCGAGCCGGAGTTCATCGGACGGCTGCCGGTGCGAGTTGTCTGCGAGGAGCTTGGTCCGGACGATCTCTACCAGATCATGAAATTTTCCGAGGGCAGCATTCTGCGGCAATACGAGCGCGCTTTTCGCGCTTACGGAATCGAAATCAGTTTCGAGGACGAAGCGCTCCGCCTGATGGCGGAAGCCGCGGCGAAGGAAAAAACTGGCGCGCGCGGTCTGCTGACCGTTTGGGAGAAACTGTTTCGCGACTACAAATATTTTCTGGCTGGCTCAGGCCTGAGTCAGTTGCGGGTTTCAGCCGAGTTGGTGCGCGAACCAAAACTGGTGCTCGATCGCTTAATGGCAGAAGGCCATAAACAGGAAGAGGCGTTGCAGGAGCAAAGGGTCCGCGGGTTTGCGGAGCAATTTCAAAAGGAGCACGGCCTGCAAATTGTCTTCGACGAATCGGCGCGCGCCCGCCTGATCGAACGCGCCCAGGCCGAACGCATGACGATGCCCGATCTTTGCGCGCATCTGTTTAAGGATTACCAGTTCGGCCTAAATCTCATTCGCAAAAATACCGGCCAAAAAACTTTTGTTCTGGACCGCGCGGCGATCGATGCGCCGGATAAATTCCTGAGCGAGCTGGTGGTGCGATCGCACTATCCACTTGCGCCAGCCGAAAAGAATTGAGAGCAGTGCAGAAATGAAACGGCCTCTTCTATCAGCGCTTATTATCGGGCTGATCGTGGGCGCCATTGTCATGGCCCTGCACGTGGGCGGCTGGCTGCTGCGGCCGGAACTGCTCATCACCGATTTGCTTTCGCATCACGGGATGGCGATGAAAGTAATCGGCGATAAATTTCAATACGTCATCGTTTTTGTTTTCGCGATCGGCGTCGCTTGGATGACGCTGGCCACCACGCATCGTGCCCGGCTAAGCTGGGTCGTCGCGATTCTGTTGTTGGAATTGGCGGGCGCGGCCTGGGTCTGCTCGCTTTATTTCATTTTCTTTCAACCGCTGCCCGCCGTGGGCGGCACGCTGCTCGCGTTTGGCCTGGCGGCTGGATTATGCGCGTTCGAGCAACGCCAACGCCATCGCCCGATTCCTCCGGCTGTTATTTTATCGGAGCGCGTTTCGGAGGAGCAGCTCTCTCGAATTCGCGGAAGCGAAGTGGCGCGCGAATCCGCTCCGAAGGTTTACGAGGTGACCGCTCTGGTTTGCGACATCGCAAACAAGCACGATCTGGCGGAGGAATGCGAACCCGAAGTCTTCGCCGAGATCACCCAAAAATTTATTGGCCACGCCACCGAGGCATTGGTCGCGGCGGGCGCCTACATCGAGTCTGCCGGCGGCGAAGGTGTCGTGGCTATCTTCGGATTTCCCGAGAGCGACAAACAGCACGCGGAAAACGCTACTCGCAAAGCGATGGGTTTAGCGCAGTCGTTTGCTGCCGCAAACAAGTCGAGCAAGTCCGAGGCGCTCCTGAAGGCCGGCGTTCATGCGGGCGTTAGCTCAGGATCGATGATCATGGCACCGGTGAAAAACAATGGGCAGCGCAGCATGCTCGTGACAGGCGAACCGGTCGAACTGGCGCGCCGTTTTTGCATCGCGAATCGCTTTTACGGCTCGGGCGTACTTCTCGGGCCGCGCACCTTCGAGCTAGCCAGTAAAATTCTGGTGGCGCGACCAATCGATTTTTTGAGTGGCGTGGATGTGCGCGAACGGCACGAGATTTACGAGCCAGTCTCGCTCGCCCTCAATGCTTCGCGCGATGAAATCACGCGGCGCGACGCGTTTTGGAACGGGGTGGTGCTTTACCGGGAAAAACGCTGGGCCGAAGCGTACGCGCAGTTTCAAAAAGCGCGCGATCCTGACGGAGAACAGGACCGACCCCTGCAGTTGTATCTGCGCCGGCTCGAGCCGCTCGCGTTGCAATTAACCAACACACCGCTCGACGAGTAAGGCCGCCGGTTTTGAGGAAAACGGAATACCCGTCCGCGATCCGGGATTTGATCGCGCAACTTCGGCAGATGCCCGGGGTCGGTCCGCGCTCGGCCGAACGCATTGCTCTCTGGATCGTGCAATCCCGCGGCCATCAGCCGGAGGAAATCGCCCGGACGATCGCCGCGACCCGGCAATCGGTGCGCCCTTGTCCCCGCTGCGGATTTTTCACGATGGAGGAAATCTGCGCGATTTGCGCTGATCCGACCCGTGCCGCTGATCTTCTTTGTGTGGTGGAAGAGCCGACCGACATCCTTCCTCTGGAAAAAACGAGCGCGTTTCGAGGGCTCTACCACTCGTTGGGCGGACGAATCTCGCCGCTCGATCATGTCGCTCCGGATGATTTACGGATTAAGGAATTGCTGGCTCGTCTCCAGGAGGAAAAGTTTTCCGAGATCATTCTGGCGCTGGCTGCGGACGTGGAAGGCGAGGCGACGACGAATTATTTGGTCGAATTGCTGAAACCGTTTCCGGTCGCGCTGACCCGGATCGCGCATGGATTACCGGCTGGCGGCGGTCTCGAGTCGGCGGACGAATTAACGCTTTATCAGGCGCTTTCGGGCCGGACGAAGCTGTAGATTTGCGCGCACAACGACTCGTTAGGCCTTTTGTCAACCCGAGCCGCAGCTTCCAGCGCGGTTGCTTTCTCCCATCTGGCGAATAGTTTCGCGATGATGTCCTGCGTGAAGATCGATCCGGCATTGCACCAGGCGCAAAAGCCGCCCTGGATCAAAGTCCGATTGCCGTCGAACCCGGTTTTCTTTTCTACTAAAGCGCTCATCTCCGATCTGCGTCTCCACACCGTTTGCGAAAGCGCGCAATGCCCTAACCGCTGGGAATGCTGGAGCCAGGGCACCGCCACGATGATGATCGCGGGCGAGCGTTGCACCCGTGCCTGCGGATTTTGCGCAGTCACGACCGCAAAGCCGCTTGCTCTGGAGGAAGACGAACCGGGCCGCGTGGCCGAAGCAGTCCGCCGGATGGGTTTGAAACATGTCGTCGTCACGGCCGTCGCGCGGGACGACCTGAAAGATGGCGGCGCAAATCATTTCGCCCGCACGATCCAAGCGATCCGCGCCATGGATCCATCGATCGTCATCGAAGTGCTGGTTCCCGATTTTCACGCGCAGGAATGGTGCATCCGGATCGTCCTCGACGCCGCTCCCGACATCTTCAATCACAATATGGAGACGGTGGAACGATTGACCCCGCTGGTTCGTTCGCGCGCGAGATATCGCACTTCGCTCGAAGTTTTGCAGACGGCAAAGAAGTTGTCGCCGAAAATTGTCACCAAAAGCGGAGTGATGCTGGGGCTGGGTGAAAAGGAGCCGGAACTTTTCCAGACGATGGATGACCTGCGCGAAATCGGCTGCGAAGTGCTCACGCTGGGTCAATATCTGCGACCAACTCCGCAACATCTGCCGGTGGTTGAGTTCGTCACGCCCGAACGCTTTGCAGCTTACGGCGAGATCGCGCGCGCAAAAGGTTTCGCGCATGTCGCTTCCGGGCCGCTCGTTCGCAGTTCTTATCACGCTGCCGACTTCCATCCGGTCGTCCGCTGAAAAATGGCGGTGCTCTCGGACGCCAACCCGATCGATCGGAGAACGGTCGCCGGGATCATTCCGGCTTATCTGGAAGAGAAACACATCGCGGATGTTGTCCGGCGAACGCTCGCTCAGCTCGATCGGGTGCTCGTCATCGATGACGGTTCGTGCGATGCGACCGCGCAAATGGCCCGGAATGCCGGCGCGGAGCTTGTCGTTCATCCCCGCAATCGGGGGAAAGGTGAAGCAATCAAAACGGGATTGCGCCACTGGCTCGAGCGCGATTTTTCTTACTTCATCGTTCTGGATGGCGACGGACAACATTTGCCCGAGGAGATCGAACGTTTTCTCACCGCGGCCTCGACGACTGGCGCGGAGCTTCTGGTCGGCACGCGAATGAACGATCTGCGCGCGATGCCGTTAATGCGGCGGACGGTGAATCGTTACATGAGCCGCAGAATCAGCCGGCTGTGCGGCCAGGAAATTCCCGACACCCAGTGCGGCTTCCGGATGATGCATCGGCGGATTGTTCCGCACTTGCTCGGCGGCGCGAATCGCTTCGACTACGAAACCGAAATGTTAATTCTGGCCAGCCGCGAGCAGTGCCGGATCACGTCCGTCCCGATCAGCACCGTTTACTGCGACGAGATCAGCAGCATTCATCCTTTGCGCGATACGATCCGTTTTTTCAAACTGATGCGCCGCTACGAGAAATCCTGACCTCAAACCAAGCCGCGGCGCCGAAAGTCGCCCATGTTTCCGTCGCTGGAGCGTTCGATCAAATCGATGGTAAATTTGAGCAGGCAAACTTCCCACGCATCGTCCACGCCCTGAATCACGGCGCTGAGCGGCTCTTCGGAATGCTCGACCTTTAGTTTCGTTCGCGCGATCACCGCTTCCATCGTGTCGCGCACGGTGTTTTCGGTCACATCGGTTTTGCGGAATTGAAATCCGTAGCGCAGCACCGCCATCTCGCGGGTGCGCTGGCGCAATTGTTCGACGTACTTTTCCGCCTTCGCTCCGAAACCATCGAGGAGTAACCGGCAATAATGCTCCGGGGTGAGAATCTGCGGCCGCTCCGCGTGGATCCTCCCGTCGCGCACCCGTACTTCGTTGACCTGATCCATCAATTCCGAAATCAGATAAAAGCGAAAGCTGGTGCTGCCGAAGCTCGCGATCTGCCGTTCCGGCGCGAGGATCACGCGCGTGTTTTCGACCGCGTATTGGAAATCATCGTCGCTCCACATCTTGTTGAAATGATAAGCGACTTCGCGCGAAAGAAAACGGGCCGGCCCCAATCAGCCTCTCCGGTTCAAATCAAACAGTGGAATCTGCGAGCGGAATTGCGTTGGACGCGCGAGCGCGACCGGAATGCCAGCGTTGAATCGCTTCGGCCGTGAAGATGCCGAGCGCCAGCCAGATGAACGTGAAAGTGATGAGATGAGCGCGGGTAAATGTTTCGTGATAGAGAAACACGCCGAGAAAGAAACTGCCGGTCGGGGCGAGATATTGGAGGAAGCCCACCGTTGTCAGCCGAAGATGGCGCGCGGCATGTCCGAACCAGACCAGCGGCAGACCAGTCACAACGCCGCTGGCCACAATGATGAGAGCAGTTCCCCAATGCGCTGGATCGAATGCTATCACGCCCGTCTGCTGCAATCGCAGCAAGTAAAGAATCGCGATGGGAGTAAGCATCGTCGTCTCCAGAAAAAGCCCGGGGATCGGACGTGTCCCGGATTTTTTGCGCAACAAACCATAGACGGCGAAGGAAACGCAAAGCGTGATCGCGATCCACGGAAATTTCCCGTAACCGAGTGTGAGATTGAGTGCGCCGACGAAGGCGAGCAGAACAGAGACAAGCTGCCAGCGCGTGAGGCGTTCCTGCAAAAAAATCGCGCCGAAAAGAACGTTCATCAGCGGCGTCATGAAATATCCGAGACTGGTCTCGATCACGCGTCCGGCGTTTACCGCCCAGATGAAAAAGAGCCAGTTGACTGAGATCGCGAATCCGCTGGCGAGGCAATAGAGGAGCGAACGGCGCGAACGCGCAGCCGCCCGGACTTCTGGCCAGCGCCGTTGCCAGCTCAGCAGCGCGATCAGGAAAACGGTCGTCCAGACAAAACGATGCGCGAGAATTTCGGAGGCCGGAATTGTTTTGAGCAGCTTCCAATAAACCGGCACGAGTCCCCATGTGGCGAAGGCCGCGATGCCGGCGATCAGCGCCGAGCGTTCATCGCGGTCGGCGGAAGATTGCGGGGCCGGCGGGCGCATCCGCTTTCTATTTCATGATTCACCCGCAGCGGCAACTGCCACTGAGCACACCGGCCGCGCGATTACTTCTTCGGCTCGAAAAGCGGAAGGTAGCGGGCGAGGTTTTCGTCCTTCAACTTCTCCACCGGCACGAAGCGCAGCGCCGCAGAGTTCATGCAATAGCGCATGCCGGTTGGCGGCGGACCGTCATCGAAGACGTGACCGAGATGCGCGTCGCTCGACCTCGAGCGAATCTCAGCGCGGACGCCGAAAGAGTGATCAGCTTTTTCGACGACCGAAG